>CAIYZW010000548.1 GCA_903930725.1 uncultured Bacteroidota bacterium | reverse complement strand
GATTTTGGAAGATGCAGGCATCGAAGTATTGGTAATCCCCGGTAACCATGACATCAACAACCCTCATGCTTTTGCTTATGATGGGGCAAACGTGATTCCCGTTCCCGGAGTTAGCCCGGAAGAATTTGCCAGCATTTATGAAAATTTCGGATTTGGCCAGGCCATCGCCAAAGACCCGAATTCGTTGACTTACATTGTTGAGCCAGCTCCTGGATTGCAAATTTTTGCCATGGATGTTTGCAGATACGACGACAACTACACACTTGGACATCCAGTTACCGCCGGAAGCATCCCTACCGATTCGTATTCATGGATTGCCGGAAAACTTCACGAAGCCAAACAAAACAACAAACAAGTTCTTGGCTTGATGCATCACGGTTTGATGGAACATTACATCGGACAGAAAACACTTTTTTCGGAATATGTGATTGATGGTTACGACACCCTTTCGGTAAACTTTGCCAATATGGGCATGAAGGCCGTTTTTACCGGACACTATCACGCTCAGGATATTGTTGAATCAACAAATACCGGGAGCAATAAAATTTACGACATCGAAACCGGATCTTCGGTTACCTATCCTTGTCCTTTCAGAGTAATTGATATCGAAAACAATGATCTGGTAAACATTACAAGTGGCGTAATCGATCATATTAATTATGATTTGGGTGGTGTTGATTTTCAAACTTACGCCTATAATTATATCGCTGCCGGATTACCACTTTTGGTAAACTATATTCTTACCAGCCCTCCATACAGCCTCGATCCAACGAGTGCAGGAATGATTACGCCCGTTGTAACCGAAGCTTTTATTGCGCACTACCACGGTAACGAAGGTAACCCTTCGCCACAATCGCAGGCTGTGATTAACTATTTGCTTTCACAACCAGCATACCAGATGTTTGGAATGATGATTATGGCCATTTGGAATGATCCAATGCCGGATGACTGGACATTTGGATTTGAAATGTTTTACGAATTTGCCCTACAAACCAACCCAAAAGTTCTTTATTCGAGTGCCTCCGGCGACATTTTTAAAGGTGGGTTTGGTTCGGGAATGTTTGCTGCACCCGGCCAGGATGATACTTTTTATATGATAACCGACCGTGGCCCCAATGCCGACGGACCAACAATTGATGTTAAAATATTCCCGGTACCTGATTTTACTCCACAGGTTGGTATATTTAAAATGGTAGGAAATGACCTTATTCTTCAGGATTCGATCTTGTTAAAACGCCATGATGGTACTTTACTCACTGGTTTACCAAATCCTGTTGGGATGGGTTCGACAGGCGAAACAGCCCTGGATCTTAATGGAAATGTTTTGGGTACCGATCCTGATGGACTCGACAGTGAAAGTATTGCTGTTTGTGCTGACGGTTCATTCTGGGTTAGTGATGAATACGGCCCACATATCGTTCATTTCGATGCCAATGGAAATACAATCGAGCGAATTAACCCGTTTGGAACCGGAACCGGCGGAAGAAAACTTCCGGCTGTTCTTGCAAAAAGGCGCGTCAACCGCGGTATGGAAGGTTTGGCAATAACTCCCGACGGCAAAACCCTGGTGGGTATCATGCAGTCAACCATGTACAACACAACCAGCACCATTGCTGGTAAAAACGTAACCCGGATATTAACTTTTAACATCGAAACCGGCGCTACCAAACAGTTTATCTATTTGCAGGAAGCCAACGGACTTTCAAATTGTGAAATTTCAGCTATTGATAATACCACCTTCCTGGTAATCGAACGCGATGGTTTATTCCCGGGTGATGCAACTCCCGCTGTTTACAAACGCGTTTATAAAATCTACACCGATGGCGCTACCGATGTTTCGGATCCTGAAAATGGTGAATTCGGACTGATGTTTCAGAATGGTACAAAAACCATCGAACAACTCACTGCCGCTCAATTATTGGCCGAAGGTGTGGTTCCGGTTCGCAAAGTGCTGGTTGCCGACCTGCTGCTTGATGTTCCAGGCTATCCTCACGATAAACTCGAAGGTGTTGGAATTATCAACGACCAATTGATTGCTGTGAGCAATGATGACGATTTTGCCATTGTGCCTGACGGAAACAACGGTTATGCCCAAAAGATTCTTCCGGCAACCGGAGAAATTGACCGCACCACAAATTATTTGCTCAGCCTGCCTCAATCACTTTCGTCGGGTTACAAAGGTGGAAATACAGCACCGGTTGCAAGCCTCGATATTCCTGACCAGTCGCTTAGCACCGGTGAAGTTGTTATATTAAATCTTAACGACTACTTTACCGATGCAGAAGGAAACCTGCTCACTTATTCAGCAAAATTGCCTAACGGAACAATGGTTCCTGAGTGGATTAAATACGATCAGTTTGCTAAGACCCTTACATTGTGCCCGGTCTACCAGGCAACCCTCACCGTTGAAGTTACAGCTACCGACCTGATTGATAAAACATCGCAGGAGTTCGATATTAATGTAGTAGTTGCCAATCCGATGTTGACCTACTTAGCAGGTTTAAAAATGGGATCGTGGGGAAAAGGCGCTGCCGAAATTTCTGCTTACGATGCAGGTTCGCAAAAACTTTTTGTTACCAATGCTGAATTAGCAACCCTCGACATTGTTGACCTTTCAAATCCTTCACAACCTGAAAAAGTCGCTTCAATTGATATTTCGTTATTTGGTGCAGGATTGCAAAGTGTAGCTGCTTATGACGGCGTTGTGGCAGTTGCAGTG
>CAIYZW010000547.1 GCA_903930725.1 uncultured Bacteroidota bacterium | reverse complement strand
TTTTTCAGGGTTTTCAGAAAATCAATCCCGCTGAGCTTGGGCATGTTGATATCCAGAAATATAAGATCAGCCTCCTTTTCATGCAAAAAGTCAATCGCTTCAACCGCATTGTTGCATTTGCCGGCGATTTCGAGGAAAGGGAGATTTTCTATGTAACGTTCAACCACCCGCTGGGCCAGCGGCTCATCGTCAATGATCAGGCATCTGATTTTCATGTTAAAAACAGGGTTAATTCCACCCGGTAACGGGTTTGGGTTTGATGAATGGTCAGGGTGTGTTTTCCTGGATAAAGCAGCTCCAGTTGCTTTTTTACATTGACCAGCCCAACACCCCCTTGCTTTGCGCTGATATAACCCGGATCAATCGTGTTTTCAACCGTAAACCCAATCTTGTCCGTTCCTGACAAATCAAGGTCGATCTCAATGTATGGAAATAAAGACTTGTCCTTTGATCCGTGTTTGAATGCATTTTCAATAAAAGCAATAAGCAGCAAAGGCGCCACTTTCAGCTCGTATTGCTTCCCATGAACAATAAAATCGATGCGCAGAAATTCCGGCGACCTTAACCGTTCGAGGTAAATGAAGCTTTCAAGGAACTCCATCTGTTTCCCGACAGCAACCATGTTGTCGTTCGACTCGTAAATAACATAACGCATCAGGTCCGATAGTTTTAAAATCAGTTCCGGCGCTTTGTCCGATTTGTCGAGACTCAGGGAATAAAGGCTGTTCAGCGTATTGAAAAAGAAATGGGGGTTTACCTGCGATTTCAGGGCTTTTAATTCGGCTTCGACTTTCTGTTTTTCCACTTCTTTCATCCTTAGCTCAACATCCTGGAGGGTGATCGAATCGCGCATGACTTTCAACAGGGTAGAAACGATCAGAAACAACAGGACCAAAATGAACTCAGCGATAACTTCGGAAAGGATGTTGGGGTGGTTGCCGCCTTCAAACAAATAGGAGGCAAAAAAGTTCAGCAGGATAAAGAGGATAATATTGCACAGTTCGAGCGCCGAAAAAAGCAGGAATTTCCTGCGGTTAAAAAAAACCGGGATCAGCAGAAGAAGATTGATATAAACCGAAACTGCAAGAAGGATAACGGTCATCAGAATACTTGAAGCCAACCTGAAGTCGATGGTATAAAGGTTGAAATCCCCTCTTAAGTAGAACAATACGACGATAAAAAGCACAATGCTGATCAGCCAGAACAGGATATGCTGGTACGCATAATGTTTTTTACCGCCTTTTTTCAAAATGCTGAAATTCATCCGGAAGCTATTTTGCGGCAAATGTGCAGATTGATTTTGGAAGTATCAACTATTTTTGATGTCTGTCAACAAAAACCAGTTGAAGTGCCGGTTCCCGCAGATGTCTGTCAGAACCCGTGACTCATCGAGAATTTTGGCCGTTTGTCCTAAAAATCGGAAACCGCGTTAAAATTGTTCCTTATTTTGCGGATGATTTATTTCCGGCTTGATGTTGGTTCGTCTGTCATAAAAATTTATTCTAAAC
>CAIYZW010000546.1 GCA_903930725.1 uncultured Bacteroidota bacterium | reverse complement strand
CTTACAAAACACCCCGATTTTACCCAGGGATCGTATTTTAATAGCTTGCTCATGTTTTCTTCGACAGTTTTTTCGATAATCAAAAAGCCGCCGGCCTCCGCACCAAAATCGCCTTCCGCAACATATTTTACAGGAAATCCGGTCTCTTTGAGAAATCGCAAATGTCGTTTCGCAAGCTTTTCAAGCTTGTCCCTTTTCTCTAAAGCAATCATTTCTTTGACAGGTTTGTACAAAATAAACTGGTATTCCACCATTTCGTATTTGCCTTTTACCGGACAAACCGAACCATAATTCATGGTAAGCGGGTACAACTCTACCACAAACCTGTTGGCTTTTACGGCAGGATCGGTATTTATTACTTTCTGTGCATTTTCGATTGATGTTGCCACGATTACAAAAAGTCCACCGCCACCGTTAAACGGACCGGCAGCAAGCAAAGTCCCGGCTTTGGCAAGGCTGTCAATGTTGGCCATGTGCGCAGCCTGGATTTTATCAACCTCAGTCTTTGGCAATTCCGGCTTGTTTGGATTTGAGTTGAGGATGACAAAATACTTTTTCTGAAATTCCTGCGCAGTCGAAACACCTGAAAATGAAAGGATAAAAGCAATGACAATTAAAAAATATTTCATAAAGTTTTACAGTTGATTTAGATCAGATTTTTGATTTCAGGAAAAACCCAGACATTAATTTGAATTTGAGCTTTGACATTTCCTTCATCAGCCAAAAGTAGGTATTTATTTTAATTTAGGCGATAGGAATAAGGCGTAAGGCGTAAGTCAACAGTTGGCAGTTGGCACTGGGCAGTAGGAAGAAGGCATGAGGCATAAGGCGTAAGGCAAAACTTGGCAGTGGCCAGTTGGCAGTTTTTTACCAACTTTATATAAATATAGTTTTCCATCATTCCAATCTTCCAATTTTCCATTCTTCCATTCTTCCATCATTCCAATCTTCCTTCCTTCCTTCTCTGTGTCCTATATGCCTATGTGGTTAATTTCTTCCACTCTTCCCCTATCAAAAACATCCAAAACAAGCCCAACCTTTTCGGAATCTTTTAGATTTCCGTCAATCCAATGAATCTGGAAACCTTTTTTTTCCATGCGCCGGAACCAGGTCATCTGGCGCTTGGCAAACTGATGGATGGCTGTGTTGAGCAGTGCGAACATGTCGTCGTAGGTGATTTTTCCGGTTACATAATCTGTCAGAAAACGATATTCGAGGCCATAAAAACTTAGCTGGGCAGGTTGAAGACCCGAATCGAGCAACGTTTTAACTTCCTCAATCATGCCACCCTCAAGCCGGCTTTTTAACCTTTCGGTGATCCGTTGCCGGATAATCTGCCTGTCGAATTGAAGGCCAAAAATGACTGATTTTATCTGAGGAAAATCGTTCAGTTGCCTGGTATGGTTTTTAAGATATTCCTCAATCTCGATAGCCCGGATGGTTCGTTGGATGTCGGTGCTGTCGGTAGTGTTGTGAAGCTCGCGGAATTCAGATAAAATCAGGTTAAGTTCGTCAATGCGTTTTGATGAAAGTTTTTCGCGAAGTTCAGCGTTCACGGGCACTTTCACCATTTTATACCCCGAAAGTACAGCCTCTAAGTAAAGGCCGGTGCCGCCACATAAAATGGGCTGTTTGCGGCGGTTTTGGATTTCGGCGAAAGCCATGTAAAAATCTTCACGAAACTCGAAAACGTTGTATTCGTAACCCGCATCGGCAATATCAACCAGATGAAAAGGGATTTGCCGGCCATCAACCTGGTAATCGGCGTAATCTTTGCCGGTGCCGATGTTCATGCCACGATAAACCTGTCGCGAATCGGCGCTGATAATTTCGCCGTTTAATTGATGGGCAACCTGCGCTGCGAGCCTTGTTTTGCCCGTTGCTGTTGGCCCAAGGATGGTAATCATCACCGGAGAATCCTGATTTTTTGCTGCCATTCTGTTTCTTTTAAAAATAAAAAATCCCTGATTTTACTAAGTTGCGCAACGCTGCATTGCTCAAAAACAAAGGGTTCCGGGAGGATTTCGTTAAAATTATCCGGATTATAAAATGCCGATAAAAATCCTTTTAGATTTTCCTCGTCATTTACGGGATTTTGCTGATGTCGCCATTTAAGATATTGTAAAATCCGAAGGCCGTCAATTTTGGTGGAGCAGGCTTTTACAAATTGGCCGGCGCTTTTTGAATTTTCACGCAAAGGTTGCCACACCTGGCTTTCCCCAAATTTCTCCTCCAGAAATACGGTCATCGGGGTTTCAAAATCCTCTTTATAAAGTTTTTCAAAAGCTTTAAAAGTTTCGCTAACCTCATCAAAAAAGTGATAATTATAAACCGGGTAACTGCTCCAGTCGCCGGCTGCACCTTTGATCATAGCCGGACCAGTGCCAAAAAAAACACGGCTCGAAAACCGGGCAGCCGGATAAACCATTTCGGGCAGCGTGATAAGCATGTTTCCGAATTTCCGTAACTTTTGAAGAAAATAAAAATCCTCGCCACTTTTATGAGGCGTCAATCCGCCAATACGGCGATAAGCTTTTGCTGTGCAGGCCATGGCCGAGCCAAGCGCTGTAAAGGCATACGGGCTTTGGATGCGCAAAAGATTTATCGCGTAATAACGCATATAAATTTCGTAACGCAGGATGGCCAGATTAGCCACTTCATCGCTGGTAAGCCTGTGATAATAAGGAATTGCGATGGATTGAATTTCGGGATTCGTTGTAAACGCCTCCAAAACCGAAACGAAATAATTCTCCGAAAAAGTAGTATCGCCGTCAAGGCTTAAAATAATATCCAGCTCACCGGCCACTTTACTGATTTCGTCCATAATGATTTTGCGCGCCCACCCTACCCCGGCCTGCTTTCCTGTCCAGCCAAGTCCGGGCGAAGTTTTGTCAATAATCGTTACCCGAAAGTTTTTGATTTCATTCAAAATATGTAGGGTTTCACGGTTATTTTCGCAGGCCGGATGTTTTTGTTCCTGTGCCCACCAATCGTCGGGCTGGTTAACACAAACAAAAATTTCAAAATTCCTATAAATTTGATTTTCAAGGCAATTAAGCAATCCGGGCAGATGGTCCAACTCATCAATGAGCGGTAGGGCAACGTAAATTTTAGAAGAATTTTCCAATCAAAAATCAGATATTTGAGCGGTAAAAATACATGGTTTTTTGCAGAAAAGGCATTCCTTAAAATTTCTTAAATCATTTCAAATAAGCCCCCGGATAGATTTTAAGCGATATTTTTGAACAGATTATTTATCAAATTTTCAAGAAAGAACACATTTCCATGCAAAGCAACGAAGTACTCGACAAACTGCCAAAACATCTGTTGAGCCTCATTATCGAACAGCCTTACAACAGTTACACAGCGCAGGATCACGCAGTCTGGCGTTATGTGATGAGGCAAAATATCAGGTTTCTTACAAACGTGGCGCACCGCTCCTACCTTGGTGGGCTCCGCCAGACGGGCATCAGTGTTGACGAAATCCCGCACATGTACGGTATGAACAGGATTTTGAAGGAAATCGGCTGGGCAGCCGTTGCCGTTGACGGTTTTATTCCACCGGCAGCATTTATGGAATTTCAGGCTTACAAAGTTTTGGTGATTGCCGCCGACATCCGCCCGGTTGATCAGATCGAATACACGCCGGCTCCCGACATTATTCACGAAGCCGCCGGCCACGCTCCAATCATTGCCGACACAAGGTATGCCGATTATTTAAAGTTGTTTGGCGAAATCGGCAGCAAGGCGTTTTCATCGGCCAAAGATTACGAACAATATGAGGCAATCCGCCTTTTATCAATCTTAAAAGCCGACCCTTACACTACACAAGAAGCTATTGCTGAGGCTGAAGAACAACTTCAAACCATCGGGAACGAAATTGGTGAACCCTCCGAAATGGCGCTCATCCGTAATTTGCACTGGTGGACTGTTGAATATGGTTTAATCGGCGATCTGAAACATCCGAAAATTTATGGGGCCGGTTTGCTGTCTTCCATCGGCGAAAGCTTTAACTGCATGAAACCCGAAGTAAAAAAGATTCCGTATTCAATTGAAGCTGTGAATTATAGTTTCGATATCACCACCCAGCAACCCCAGCTTTTTGTAACACCCGATTTTGATCAACTCAAAACCGTTCTCAACCAGTTTGCCAACAATATGGCACTCAGGCGTGGCGGACTCTACGGAAT
The DNA here is from genome assembly GCA_903930725.1 of uncultured Bacteroidota bacterium. Lineage (GTDB taxonomy): Bacteria > Bacteroidota > Bacteroidia > Bacteroidales > 4484-276 > CAJATL01. Next base: position 2,031 of record CAIYZW010000546.1, on the reverse strand, counting down.
AAACAAAGCCATCGGTTCGCAGAATACTGCCACGTGCGTGTATAGTTCGGGTTTGCAGGTGTCGGGGACTTTTATTGAGGTTTTCGTATTAAACGATGTACCGGTTTATTTAAAAACTACCGGCCCAACCCAGCTTTGTTATAATAACAAACAATTAAAAAACCACGGAAAGGATTATCACCAAGAAGGTTTTGGCTCGCCGGTCGGAAGGTTAAAATACACCAACACACCGCTGGAATTGATGACTGCCGGTTATTTGGATGATATTGGCGTAATTGTTGGAAATGATGTTAAGCTACTTTTTGAGTCGGGATTAACGGTTGCCGGTACACTCGTAAGTATTTTCAAAAAAGAAGATAAAAACCTGATTTTCACCTTCAGCGAATGTCTTGTTAAATATGATGGGAAAGTATTATTTCAGCCCGACTGGGGTACTTTTGATATGGTCGTTGGTGAAACGATCATTTCGGCATTTTCGGGGCCTGCCGATCCAAACGGCTTTAAACTGACGTACCCTGTGCCAAAAGAAAAAACCCATAAAATCCTTCATTCACGCGAGGCCAGGAAACTTCATGCTTTGTATCAGGAAGTCCGCGATATCCGCACCGAAGGGCATCCTTTTAAACGAATTCCCGACATCTGGCAAATCATCAAAACCGATTACCCCGCCGAATGGCTTTTACCGCTCGAGATGCTCGAACTGGCTACAAAACATCGCATCCGGCGCGGCCTTGATGACGAAATCCGGGCCTATCTGGTTAACAGGAAATCAGAAAACCCGGAACTGACAAATCTTATCAACAATGGTCTGAATTTAATTGATGACGTAAAATAAAATTTTCTGGTTCCGTTGATTATTCCACATTATTACCGTACTTTTAGAAACAATTTTGTAAAACATCAACATTATGAGCAATCCATTGGAAAAATATTTCAGCGCAAGATACACACCGGACGGGGACATGCAAAAAGACCCCGGCCCGGTTGTAACAATTTCACGCGAATTTGGCTGTCCGGCAAAAATAATCTCCGATTTGCTGGCGAACCAACTAAATGAATTACAGGAACATAAAACCGAACAGGACACCTGGCAGGTAATCAGTAAAGAAATCTTAGACGATTCGGCACGTGAGCTTAAAACTGAAGGTTCAAAAATTGAATACGTTTTTAACTACGAAAAAAAGTCGCTCATTGATGAGTTTCTCGAATCGCTTTCGGCCAAATACTACCACAGCGACTGGAAAATAAGGGATACCATTAAAAATGTAATCCGGGGTTTTGGCGTTAACGGACATTCGATAATTATTGGCAGAGCGGCTGCCCAAATTAACCGTGACATCGAAAAATCGCTCCACATCAGGCTTGTAGCCCGGTTCGACTGGCGGGTCAATAACTTTGCAAACAGCCATAATATCACACCAAAAGAAGCTGTTAAAAAAATTAAGGAACTCGACGAAAATCGTGAAAAGCTCATCAAAGCCTTTGCCACCGAAGGAAATTGCATCCAATGCTACGATGTTTATTTCAGCACCGAATACCTGACCAACGAACAGATTGTTTCGTCAATCGTTCAGTTGATGCAGCTTAAAAAGCTGATTTAATGGTTTCTATCTTCATTTTTAACCTTCCAAATTCAGGATTTTTAATATTCAACTTCTGATTTCCGATTTGATTTCTCCAAATCCGGATTTCAGGGATTTGGCATTTCGAATATTTTTGCAGACTAACACTTAATTAAATGATTACAGAAAATCTTATTCAGGATAAAATCTTTAAAGTTCAAACCGAACAGTTTGCCGACATAAAAATCTTACGCTTTCGTGTACCGGGTTTTGATGAACTGGAAACTTCACAAAAAATATTGCTGTACTACCTTTACGAAGCAGCCCTTGCCGGCCGAGACATCCTGTGGGATCAAAACTTCAGGCACAATCTTTTGATCAGACGATCGCTCGAAAACATTTTCAAAACTTACAAGGGCGAACGCTCCGGCCAAAACTGGGATAATTTCGTGGTTTATCTCAAAAGAGT
>CAIYZW010000545.1 GCA_903930725.1 uncultured Bacteroidota bacterium | reverse complement strand
TATGTGTCTATGTGGTTAATCTTCTTTTTTTACCACTTAGGCACTAAGGGCACTAAGTTTCACTAAGGGATTTCTTAGTGTTTCTTAGTGTACTGCGTGCCTTAGTGGTTAATTTTGTTACACCACTAAATGTATTCTTAGTGTTTCTATGTGTTCTATGTGTCTATGTGGTTAATTTCTTTCGGTTCACCACTAAGGCCCCCCTCACAACCGATCTAACTTGCTTCTTTCGGGAAATATTTATCTATCAACTCCAACAATTCATTCATTTTGATGGGTTTCGAAATATAATCGTTGCATCCGGCAGCAAGCGCTTTATCTTTATCGCCATAAAGCGCATAAGCCGTTTGAGCAATAATAACCACGCTCTTGTTAAATTGACGGATTTGCATTGTAGCATCAAAACCATTCATTTTAGGCATTTGCATATCCATAAGCACCAGATCAATATCGGGGTTGTTGCGGCAAATTTCGACGGCTTCGATGCCGTTTTTTACCTTTATAATTTCGCGGCTATACTTTTTAACGCCGGTAATAATCAATATTTCGGAAGTTTCGTCGTCTTCAGCAATCAGTATCTTTAATTTCTTCCTGATTTCGACCTTAGCAGCAGCGGCAGGAATCTCTTTTGCGATAACCGGTTCCTTTTCGACACAGTGGGTGTAAGGGATGGTAAAATAAAATGCCGAGCCTTTTCCTTCTTCGCTCTCCACCCATATTTTTCCGCCAAGCATTTCGATATACGCCTTGGTAATGGCAAGACCTAAGCCAGCGCCCTGCAAAGCCATGCTATCTTCGATGTCGGCCTGGATAAAACGTTCAAAAATAGCCTCCTGCCTGTCGGTTGGAATACCTATTCCGGTGTCTTTAACGTAAAATTGTAGAGACGCATTGCCATGCGTCTCTACCGTGTGGCCATGCGTTTGAGACGCATTGCAATGCGTCTCTACCAGAATATTTTGCGTTTGAGACGCATTGCAATGCGTCTCTACCGAATAACCAAATTCGATGGAACCTTCGTTGGAATATTTAATGGCATTTTTTACAAGATTGGTAAGGATGGCATAGAGTTTTTCGCGATCGGTATAAATGCAGGCAGCTTTGCCAGTTAGTCCGTTTTTAAACGAAATAGTCATTCCTTTTCGCTCCACTTCGGGCCTGAAAAAAGTGTAGATAAATTCGACCTGATCGTTAATATTGGTATCCGAATGCAAAACATTCATCTGCCCGGCTTCAATTTTCGATATATCAATCAGGTCGTTGATAATGTTTAGCAGGCGGGTGCCGCTTTTCTCGATAATTCCGACATATCTCTTTTGTTTTTCTTCAGTCAGTCCAGGTTCTCTAAGCATTTCGGCAAAGCCAAGGATTCCGTTCATGGGAGTGCGTATTTCGTGGCTCATGTTTGCAAGGAATGCCGATTTAAGACGGTCGGATTCTTCGGCTTTATCTTTGGCTAATTTAAGTTCGTGCTTTTGGTTGATATAATCGCTAAACAGGAAACCAATATTTCTGAACTCTCCCTGGCTTTGTTTTAGTTTTTCGATAAGTACAGGATCGTCGGATTTAAGAATACTCATCACCAGCTTCAATGGACGGTTTAGCCACTTCCGTGTCGAAAAATGGAAGATAAGAAAAACCGCAAGAAATGAAAAAATAATGATGAATAGTATAAACAGCGACATGCGATGATAAAGCTTGTAGGCGTACGAATTCCGGTAGAAATGAAGTTTTGCAATATTTTCGCCTTTCCATCCCTGAAGCACATGAACAACAGCTATGGTATGTTCATCAACGCTTTTGATCGAATCGGTGGGTTGCAAAATGCGTATTTCGGCACCGCTTAGATTGACTAATTCCGCAATATTATCTTTATCCCATCGCCGGGCCAAAAATAAATAACCGTGTGGCTTGGTCAGCATGTGCGTTTGGTCGGTATCGTTATGCACCGATGCACCACTTATTTCCATCAAACCATTATTGGTAGCCTGAAAAAACGAAAGAAACCTGGTTTCGTTTAACTTAAACACTGCACTGGCATCAATAATTCCGTTTGGCGCTACTCCATCCGAAGATGCCTCATAAATCAGTTTAAAATTAGTATCATAAACACAGGCATAATCAATACGGAACGATTTGAGGATTGTTGCAATGTTATTAAAATACCAGGTCGAGTCGAAAGTATTCAGATTATCAACAAAATCGTCCCAAAAAGTGTAATCAAACACAACCTGCCTGAGTGTAGCAGTTTTTAAAGTCAACAGCGAATTTACCTCCTTGCCGAATTGTACCTGCGATTCGTCAAGCATTATCTTTTCCTGCTTGTCTTTAATAAAATACAACATCAAAAGAATAAGAATTAAAATGCTACCGGTTACACATAGCATGATAAGTATTCTGTTGTAAATGCCAATATTTCTTTCCATTTCAATTTTAATGATATTCCAAATTTTTGTGCAAAGGTAGTATCTAAACACAAGTTAAAAATGTAAATCTATCAACCTCATCAATTCAAAGTTTTTAATAGGTTTGGTCAAATAATCGTTGCAACCGGCGTCCAGGGCTTTTTCGCGGTCGCCGGAAAGAGCATAGGCTGTTTGAGCAATAATAATAACGTCCTTATTAAATTTACGGATTTCACGTACGGCATCGTAACCATTCATCACCGGCATTTTAATATCCATCAAAATCAATTCGATGTCGGTATGCTTTTGGCAAATCTCAACGGCTTCGAGTCCGGTTTTGGCATGCAAAATTTCGCGGCATCTTTTTCTGAGCGGTATTGTAAGCACCAAATCCGAATTTATCTCATCTTCAACAATCAGTACTTTGGGTTTGTAAATGTTGGGATCAGCTTTTTCGTCCGGAATTATTTCTGGAACCAAATCCGGAATTATCTCACTAACTGCCGCATTTTTATTGGACTGGCTTGTATAAGGAATCGTGAAATAGAATGTGGAACCTACTCCTTCTTCGCTTTCGACCCATATTTTCCCACCAAGCATTTCAACGTATGCTTTACTGATGGCAAGACCCAGCCCGGCCCCCTGAAGCGCGTTCCTATCCTCGATATCGGCCTGCACAAAACGCCCGAATATGGCTTCCAGCCTGTCGCTTGGAACACCGATGCCGGTATCTTTTACGTAAAACCGTAGTAGAGACGTTGCATGCAACGTCTCTACGGTATTATAACCAAATTCGATAGAACCTTCCTCGGTATATTTAATGGCATTTTTAACGAGGTTGGTAAGAATGGCATAAAGTTTCTCTTTATCCGTATAAATGATGGCTTTATCTTTTGTCAGCGCTTTACGATACGAAAGCTTAAGGCCTTTTTTATCAACTTCGGGTTTAAAGAAGGTGTAAATAAAATCTATTTTCTCGTTGATGTTGGTTTCGGTATTAACAACATCCATTTGGCCGGCTTCAATTTTCGAAATATCAATCAGATCGTTTATAATGTTGAGCATACGCATGCCGCTGGTTTCGATAATACGGATGTAGCTCAATTGTTCTTCGCCGGTAAGACCGGGTTCTTTAAGCAATTCAGCAAAACCGAGGATGCCGTTCATTGGTGTTCTGATTTCGTGGCTCATGTTGGCAAGAAACGCTGATTTAAGCCGGTCGGATTCCTCGGCTTTTTCTTTGGCAACAGTTAATTCGATTTCGAATTGTTTTCGCTCGGTAATGTCTTTTGAAATGCAGGTAACATACATCACTTTTCCCTCGTCATTTTTTATCGCATCGAGCATGGTTAAATAATAATGTATTCCACCCGACTTATCAATAACCTTAACTTCGATTTCGCTATTATTACCAGTTTTAATTGCCTCACGAACTGCTTTGAGCCTCCTTTCAGCTTCTTCATAAGGAAAAATGAAATGAGGCGATTTTCCCTCAAGGTCTTTTGGTTTTAAACCAAAAACTTTTGCAAAGGCTTCGTTTACAAATTTGTATGTTTCATCGGTATTGAAACTAAAGATGGGGTCGCTCGAAAACTGGACAAGGTGGCGGTATTTCTCCTCACTTTCCTTAAGTGCCTGTTCGACTTCTTTACGTTCGGTAATGTCGCGGCAAATAACATAAGTGTTCAGGTGGTTACCATTTTCGTCGTAATTAAATTTTGCGTGGTCTTCGCGCCAGATGTAATGCCCTGCTTTGTGCTTAAGACGGTAAGAATAAGTAAGTTCACTTGTCTTTAATTCGATTTCCTTAAAAATGCTGGCAAATACAGCCTCCCGGTCGTCGGGATGAATAAGTGAATAAATGGCTTCGGGACTTCTGCTCAGTTCTTCGGCTTCGGAGTAGCCAATTTGTTTAAGATACGAAGGCGAAACATATTTAATTTTAGAATCGGCTCCGATAATTAAAATTCCATCGGAGGTATTTTCGGCAATAAGACGATATTTTTCTTCGCTCTCGCTGAGTTTTACCTGGTAATGCTTTGTTGCTGTTATATCGCGGATCGAAATCATATCGGCAAGACTTCCTTCGTAATCAATTATTTTTCCGATACTCTCCATCCAGATTCTTTTTCCCTTTGATGTAATCCCACAACTTTGAGCCACCTCAATATCGTGACCATTAATAACTTTTGCAAAATCTTCGAGGGTTTGGGCAACATATTCGGGTGCGATATAATTAAAAATACTTTTCCCGATTAGTCCCTCCAAACTATCATATTCGAAGGTTTTAATGATCGAATTGTTTGCAAAAAGGATGTTTCCTTCGAGATTGATGATGACAATCCCTTCAAAAGCATTATCAACCAACATGCGATACTTTTGCTCGTTTTCGCGAAGGGTAGCCTCGGCTTGCTTTCGCCAGGTGATATTTTGGTGCATTAAAACAAATTTTTCGGGATTGCCGGTAATATCTTTTAACGGGAATAAAGTGGCCTGTATCCACAAGGGATTATCAGGCAAGTCGGTCGAAATATCGTGAACATTATAATAAAAATCAGGAAAATGCACCACTTCGCCACGTTTTGCCAGATTGATTAATTCGGCAAGTTCCTCGCTTTTACTTGCGAGATCATCAAAAATCGAAAAACCGGCCGGAGGGACTGCTCCAAAAAGTGCGGTATGTGCCGGGTTTACCTTAAGCGTATGACCTTTGGTATCAACAATCTGGATGGACATCGGGTTTTTATCAACGATGTCCTGTAACATTGATTCTGCCTGCTTTCGTGCGGTAATATCCCTCGCCACCACCTGTACACCTTGTTTCCCAACCAGATTTATTGGAATTGCCGCCAGTTCGACATCAAAAGTCCGGCCTTTGAGGGTAAGTAATTTTTCTTCGATAAGCGGCACTTCAATAATTTCGTTGGTCAATTTATCAATCCGCTTATTAACGATTGTCCGGAATTCGGGATGAACAAAATCCATTACTTTTTTTCCGATAAGTTCGTCTTTGCCCGTTGCTTCCAACATACGGATAGCGGCATTGTTTACAAACCTAATTTGCCCGTCGGTGTGAATGAGTAAGGCATTTGGCGACAGTTCGACAAGTTTACGGTATTTTTCTTCACTATCTTTCAGGTCCTGCAGGGCTTTTTTGGCCTCAGTAATATCCTGAAACAT
>CAIYZW010000544.1 GCA_903930725.1 uncultured Bacteroidota bacterium | reverse complement strand
TTGCTTATTTTTAATTAATTACGATTAACGAGCTTATTAATTTTTCTTTACAAATTATCGAAATTCACATCAAATTAATATTAATTTAAATCAAAAGTTTATGAAAAAAGTTACAATTCTATTAACATTTCTATTACTGACATCATTTTCCTTTTCACAGGTTCTTGATGAAAGTTTTGAAGCCTTTGTCTGGCCTCCTGCAGGGTGGACAGTTATTCCTGAGTATGGCGATGGAGCCTGGATGATTGATGATGGAACCTATTTTGGCCCTGGGGCTGCCTATGATGGCACCTATGCTGCAATGTTTGATAATTATGATTATCCTAACGGTGCTTCCGGTTCGATGATTACTTCTTCATTTAATCTGTCAGTTTATCTTTTACCAACCTTATCATTTTATTGGTGGAACAACGATCCTGCTACCACACCAGCCAAATTACAAATTTTTGGCTACGATGGTGTTAGCTATTCCCTTCTCGATGAGATCAACACATACGGAAGTGGCGCTACAACCTGGGTAAAATACACTAAGGCCTTACCAGCCAATACTACAAAAATTAAAATTACCGGGATTAGCGACTATGGAAATCTCAACACTTTTGTTGATAAAATTGTCATTAAAGAAGCTGCTCCTGAAATCACATCTCTTGGATTAGATCAATCAACAGATATGATTAGCTGGACTGCACTTGGTGGTGGTTATCCTGCTGGTTTTACAATGGATGTTGACAAACTTGTTGCAAAATATTATCTTAACTTCAATTCAACAACTGCTGCAAACGTAGTACTTGACGAAGATTATTTTGAATTTTATCTGGAAACCTATCCTGCTGATTTCTTTACCTATTGGGCTGATCAGGGTGTTTTTGAAGGATGTACCGGAATCTGGGAACCAACAATGTGGGAAATCATCAATGGAAACAGCCCTGTTTTCTATTCTAAAGTTACCGGAACAACTATGCCTCAAACTGTAATGCTGGTTGATGGATTAAGACATCAACTTGGATTTCCTGACACCTATTTAAATTTTGACGGATACTTCCCGGATGGCGATTATACTTTTACTGGGACAGTTACAAATTTTGAAGGAACAGATTCTGATTTATTAACAATTCCTTTAACACTTACGGACGTAACCGATTATCCGGAGTTTACATTTATTGAACTCAAAAAAGCGACTGCTCCTCCAATCTGGTTCACTGTTGATGGAAATATGGGAGACGGGTTTAATATGCAGTTAGATCCTTCGATACCATTTTATTTCCTTGATTTTACCATCGAAACTGTTACAGATATGCCGATTACCGAAGCCCATTATCCATTCCTGCTTAAAACAGACAACCTGCCTGCAGGATTTTATGAATATTGGGCAGCAAAAGGTGTGTTTGATGGATGCACCGGTACCTGGGAGCCAACCATGTGGCAGATTATCTCAGGACAAGAACCATTATTCTTTGTAAAAGCGTTTACAAAGAAAGATGCTGGTCAATCGTTTATGTTGGTTGACGGGCTGACAAAATTACTTGGCGGACCTGACGAGGTTATGAAAGTAAATGGCGATTTCCCACTTGGAACCTACAGTTTTGAAGGGACGCTCACTTCCGATCAGGGTATTGTTTCCCAACCTTTGGGATTCAGCATGACATTCCTGCCACTTCCTTACACCTTACCATTCTGTGAAAATTGGGACAGCATGGATTTTGCAACGAATTACTGGACTACAGAACCTACTAATACCAATAACTGGATAATTGACGATATTGGACCAGTCGGTTCTCCTCAGCCCTCAGCTATTTTTTACTGGGGACCACAGCAGGTTTATTATGAAAATATGCTATCAAGTTATGAACTTAATGGAACAGCAATACCCGATAAAATTTTTGTTAAGTTCGACATCTACCTTAGCAATTGGGATAGCTATACAACTGAATGGCTTACGGCAAATGTTTTTGATGGAATCACCTGGCATGAAGTAGGCTATTGGGATAACCAAAATGGCAATATTCCCTGGACTACTGAAATAATTGATATTTCGAGTTATGCGTTGGGAAATGTATTCAAAGTCGCATTTATTGCCGGAGGAGAAGATTCTAACAACATTAACTGGTGGTTTGTTGACAATATCTGCGTTTACCAACCCGGCCAGGTTATTGGTACTGTAACAGAACTTGCTTCGGGAGACCCAATTGGTGGTGCACAAGTTGATTTTGACGACATCGGTCCTGTAACGACATTACCAGATGGGACTTACGAACTTTGGATTGAGCCCGGTTTTCACGATGTTACCGCATCAGCTACCGGCTTCAACCCTCTTACCTATACTGATCAGATGGTTTTTCTTGGACCAAATGTGCTTAACTTTGCACTTACTGCTCCAATAATGTCTGTTGATCCAGACGCAATAGGCGATGTGCTGTGGTACGGTGAAACTTCAACACATGATATTACAATATCAAATACTGGTAATGGCCCATTAAATTGGACTTCTTCATTTGACTATAACATAAAATCAAATGCGATAGATAATGAATTCTTTAAAAAAGTAGAAGGAATTAGCCAACAAACTGAGACAATTACACCAAACAGCACTGCATTTCCTAAAGCAGTAACGTTGTGGGATAATACGAATATCAATGCTGTGTCAAGTGGCATTGTGTCTTCTGATCTTACAGGCGTAATTCCTGATGGAAGGGTTATTTCTGCCGATGATTTTATTGTTCAACCTTTTGAGAATTGGACCATCACATCAGTATTCTCCGCTGGTTTCTCTAATACCCCGATTTTACCAAATGCTTTCGCAGTTGAATTCTATAATGATTTAGGTGGCAAACCAGGTACAATGATTTATCAAGAGGAAATTGTTCCAGTTGGAGGCATCAATATTACAACCCAGTTGCTTAATCTTTCCACACCGCTTGTGTTGGGTGAAGGACATTACTGGCTATCGGTTTATGCTGTTTATAATGGTGGAACAAGCCTTTATACAACCCGATGGAATTGGTACACCGGTTCAATTCCAAATGAAACAGAAGCCACGTTAAACGATTTTGGTGGATTTTTTGGCCTTCCTGATGGGTGGTTCTATTTTTCCCAGTTAGGTGTTACACAACCTTCATGCTATTTCATGATTGTAGGAGATAAAACAAGTATGATTAGCTTTTCTGAAACATCAGGAACCATTAATCCAGGAGGATCTCAAGTTGTTACAGTAACTTTTGATGCCAACCAGGTTCCCGGCACATACCTTTCGACACTTACCTTTAGTTCAGATCCAAGCGTTGGAGAAGAAACTGTTGATTTGTCACTTGAAATCCGTGGCCAGGAAATTATGGTTCCAACTGCCAATAATTGGGGACTGATTTCGACGTACTATAATATGAGTTTTGGACCTAAAGCATTTGAACCAACCATGGAAAACCTGCTTGCCGAAATTAAGGAAAACATGGTGATTTTGATTGGTGAAGAAGGTATTTACTGGCCTGGCCAGAATGTTAATACTTTCCCAGGTGGTTTATGGAACAATGAATTTGGCTACAAAATAAAAATGGCTGTTAATGATAACCTGGTATTTGTTGGCGAACCTCTTTTTGACAAAACAGTTACTTTTAATGCTGGTACTCATTTAGTCCCTGTTCCAAGCGAAGTAGATGTTCCGGTTGCCTCGGTACTTGTTCCTCATGGAAACAAAATTGTTTTTGCATTTGATATGGAACAAGACCTCATTTACTGGCCTCCATACATCAATACATTGACAACATTAAAACCAGGATTTGCCTATCTGATAAAGTTTGCTGCAACCACAACACTCGACTTCGATGTTCCAAAATCTGCTGGAGTTCAACCAATTTCCAATAAATTAGAAAATAAAACTACCTGGAATGACGTCGTCGAAACCGGAGATGTTCACTTCATTGGAATCGAAGAGGAAGCAACTTCCGAATTGGTTACCGGTGACTTTATTGGAGTTTTCAACACTTCAGGTACTTGTGCCGGAATGACACAATTCACCGGACTGCGTGGAAAGATGGCATTTACAGTTTATGGAAATGATGAAACCACCAGCGAAAATGACGGTTTGAACTCAGATGAAATGATGATTGTTAAAATTTTCAGAAATGGTGAAGTATTCGAAACCACACCTGTTTATAACAATCAGTTGCCAAATGCTGATGGTAATTTTGCTATCAATGGTCTTTCGGCCATCAAGAGCTTTAAAGTTGGTGCCGTTTCGGTTGGAAATGACCCAATGACTGGTATCAAAATTTATCCAAACCCATCAACAGGTATTTTCAATATCAACCTGGGCGGAATTAATAATCTGATCGAAATTAATGTTACAAATTCGCAAGGCCAGTTAATTTATACCGGCCAATTAAGCGGTTCGCAGCAACTCGATCTTTCAAATCAACCAAATGGCGTTTATTTTGTCAGGTTGGTTAACGAAAATTCGGTTCGTCTCGAAAAACTTATCATAAAATAACGATTGCCTTCATCCTTAGATGGAATTGCGAAAAAACCTGCCTGGCAAAACCGGCAGGTTTTTTCTTTTTAACCTCTTTAAATTAAAAATGAACTTTTGTTGTTATCTTATTAACAATTATTGTATTATTGCACAAACTTTAAATAAATAAACATGCATCTGCCGGACAAAACCATTGAAAGGCTCAGCCAATACCGCCGAAATTTGCTGATAATATTAGCAAAAGGTAAGGAATTTATTTTTTCGCACGAAATTGCGCAATTGCTTCATATTACGCCTGTTCAGGTGCGGAGAGACATCATGTTGATTGGATACAACGGAACCCTCAGGCGAGGTTATGATATCAAAGAATTAATTGACCTGATCGGAATCATCATTGATACCGACGAAGGACAGAACGTTTGCATCATGGGACTTGGCAACTTTGGTAAAGCCATCCTTAATTATTTTGCAGGCAAAAGGCCCAAATTGAAAATTGTAGCAGCTTTTGATATTAACCCCGAAAAAATTGGTCATCTTTATGCCGGCGTGCCGGTTTTGCATGTTGACGAACTTTCGGCAAAGATAATAAGCCTCAATATTTCGATTGGCATTATCACTGTTCCGTTTGATAAAGCCCTGGAAACTGCCAACTTGCTCGTTGATTGCGGCATAAAAGGGATTGTGAATTTTTCATCAAAGCCATTAAATCTCCCCGAACATGTTTATCTGGAAGAATTTGATATGATTACCTCAATCGAAAAAGTTGCTTATCATACCAAAAGAAATTAAAAATACCTGTTCATAAATTAAAAAAGGCAGCCTTAAAAGGTTGCCTTTTTTAGTTTTATCACCAACGAAAGAACTATTTTTTGAGATTGTATTTTGCAACAAAATCATCAATAATACCATCAAAATTTGGGAAACCAATTTCCTGAAGGTCGTAATAAACCCTGGTGCTTGGTTTTTCGATCTTTATCAATCGTTTAAGATCAATTGGCGTTCCGATAACTACCGAATCGCAAACCGTGTTGGCGATGGTTGTTTCGAGATCTTTTAATTGCTGATCGCTGTAACCCATTGCTGGCAGAAGTGTTCCGATGTTCGGGTAAATCCTGAAAGTCTCGCTGAGTTTTCCAACAGTGTAAGGACGTGGATCAACCATTTCTTTAGCACCAAATTTTTGAGCTGCAATAGTGCCTGCACCAAGTTTCATTTCGCCGTGGGTCAATGTTGGGCCATCTTCGACAACCAAAACTCTTTTGCCTTTAATTACCGAAGGGTCATCAACTGCGATAGGAGATGCGCCATCAATAACAATTGCATTTGGAGCAACTTTGGCAATATTCTGCCTGACAATCTGAATAGCCTCAGGTGATGCACTGTCCATTTTATTAATTACAGCGACATCGCACATACGCAGGGTAACTTCGCCTGGGTAATAACTCAATTCGTGTCCCGGGCGATGAGGATCAACCACTGTGATGTTGAGGTCGGGTTTGTAAAACGGGAAATCGTTGTTTCCGCCATCCCACAATACAATGTCGCAGCCATCAGGATCCTGCTCGGCAGCCCTTAAAATAGCTTCATAATCAACACCGGCGTAAATTACATTGCCACGAACAACGTGTGGTTCGTACTCTTCCATTTCTTCGACTGTGCATTTGTGTTTTGCAAGGTCGGCAATGGTGGCAAACCGCTGAACCTTTTGTGCCACAAGGTCGCCATAAGGCATTGGGTGGCGAACGGCAACAACTTTAAGCCCACGTTCCATCAGCAGCTCAATAATCCGCCGTGAAGTCTGGCTTTTACCGCAACCAGTTCTCACTGCGCCAACTGCAATAACAGGTTTGGTGCTTTTGAGCATGGTGTCTTTTGGCCCTAAAAGCATAAAATTGGCTCCGGCAGCATTAACAATGGCGCTTACCGACATTACTCTGTGGTAAGGCACGTCGCTGTATGAGAACACACAATCGTCAGCTCTTAAATCTTTGATTAATTTAGGGAGGTCTTCTTCTGCATAAATTGGGATACCGTCCGGGTATAAATCACCGGCGAGTTGCGCCGGGTACTTCCTTCCGTCGATATCAGGAATCTGTGCAGCCGTAAAGGCCACAACATTATACAGGTTATTTCCACGAAAATAGGTGTTAAAATTATGGAAATCCCTTCCTGCAGCACCAATAATGATTACATTTTTCTTCATTATTATTTTCCCTTTTTAATAGTTAAACATTTGCTTTTTATTTTAAGCCCTGCAAAAGTAATCGTTTAATAATTCTTTCCAAGGGTTTGTTTATGAGAATTTTTAAACATCCGAAACTATTTTGTTAATTTATTAACAATATGATTGTTGTGGAATATTCGTACTTTTGATTTTACTTTGTAAAATATTTTAAAAAGTCATGAAAATCTCATTCACAAACATAAATTTATGGACAATTTAAATTTTACCTCCGTCGAAAGAGCTTTTTACAATTTATCAGGTGTTAAGGCTCCAACCACCGTTATTCCATACATCACGGTTGATAATTTCCCAAAACTCGGGCTCTTAACAGCACTTCGTTTCCTGGAGTGGGTTTCCGAAAATCCAGATGGAGTAATCAGTCTTCCAACCGGCAAAACTCCTGAGCATTTCATCA
>CAIYZW010000543.1 GCA_903930725.1 uncultured Bacteroidota bacterium | reverse complement strand
CGGATGCTTTATCATAAATCCGGTAGCTTTGCGCGGTTTATTAAATACTATCGAGAATTAAATAATTAAAAATGAATACGCTGATAAGTAAAATACCACAAACCGACAAGCCACGTATTGTCATTGTCGGTGGTGGATTTGCCGGTTTAAAACTGGCTATGAAGTTGTCGAAATCCGATTTTCAGATCATCCTTTTAGATAAAAACAATTACCACCAGTTTCAGCCTTTGTTTTACCAGGTTGCCACGGCCGGCCTCGAGCCAAGTTCGATTTCGTTCCCACTGCGCAAAATCTTCCAGAAACACAAGAATATTCACTTCAGGATAGCTGAACTCCAACGCATTGATGCCGAAAATAAGGAAATCATCACCAGTATCGGGAAATTGAATTATCAATATTTGGTACTTGCGCTTGGTGCGGATACCAATTTTTTTGGGATGAAAGACATCGAAGCCAATGCCATCCCGATGAAATCAACGCCCGAAGCACTTTTTATCAGAAATACAATTTTGATGAATTACGAAACGGCCGTAAACATTAACGACCGGGACGAAGAAACAGCTTTGATGAACATTGTGATCGTTGGCGGAGGACCTACGGGCGTAGAATTGGCCGGCGCTTTGGCTGAGATGCGGAAATACGTCCTGCCGAAAGATTATCCCGAACTGGATTTCACAAACATGAAAATTTATCTTTTGGAAGCCAATTCGAGGCTTTTAAAAAGTATGAAGGAAAAATCTTCAAAAAGAGCCCTGCAGTACCTCCAAAATCTGGGTGTAAATGTCCGTTTAAATGCTTCTGTAAAGTCTTTTGATGGTGGTAATGTGTCGTTATCTGACGGTACACTTTTCAAAACACGAACACTGCTTTGGGCAGCCGGCATCAAAGCCAACGAAACCGAAGGTTTACCACCCGAACTTTACGGTCCGGGACGCCGGTTGCTGGTAAACGAATATCTCCAGATCGAAAGCCATCCCGACATTTTTGTAATGGGAGATATGGCACTGCTAAGGAGCGAAGATTATCCTCACGGACATCCGCAGGTAGCTCAGGCGGCTATTCAACAGGCCCGACTGATTGCGAAAAATCTTGTTAGAGCTGGCAAAGGAAAACAAATGCTCGGTTTTAAATATAACGATAAAGGTTCGTTGGCCACCATTGGCCGGAATATGGGTGTTGCCGATTTGCCCGGCATTAGTCTGTTCGGTTTTACAGCCTGGTTTGTCTGGATTTTTGTGCATCTCATGGCTATCCTCGGGCAAAAAAACAAACTCCTGATCTTCATCAACTGGCTGTGGAATTATTTTACCTACGACCAATCGCTGAGACTGATTTTAAAACAAGTACAATTTAAACAAAACAAAACGAATGAGTGACACAGGTAAGTTTAAAAAATCGCTGAATCTATTCGATTCTACGGCCATCACCATTGGTTCGATGATTGGCTCCGGTATTTTTATTGTTAGCGCCGATATTGCGCGTGGCGTAGGATCGCCGGGCTGGTTATTGGCAATCTGGGCAATAACCGGAATAATGACAGTGCTGGCTGCGTTGGCTTATGGCGAACTTGCCTGTATGTTACCGCATGCCGGTGGTATTTACGTTTACCTTCGTGAAGCCTATTCGCCACTTTTTGGTTTCCTGTATGGTTGGACACTTTTCCTGGTTATCCAATGTGGGACCATTGCCGCTGTGGGAATGGCTTTTGCCAAGTATTCGGGTGTTTTTATTCCATGGATTTCGGATCAAAACATGCTTTTCGATTTTGGACGAATCCATCTGAACACCACGCAGCTCGTTTCAATTCTGCTTATCCTTTTCCTAACCTGGATAAATATGCGGGGTGTTGATTATGGAAAAAAAATCCAGAATATTTTTACCTATTCAAAAATCTTTATTTTGCTGATTTTCGTTGTGATAGGAATTTATGCAGCCAGCCAGACAAAACTCCAGGTTTTCGGTTCGGTTGATTTCTGGACTGCTTCAAAAGCTTCCGCTGATGGCACACAAACACCACTGGCAGGCATCGCGCTGATGATTGCACTCGGGACCTCGATGGTTGGTTCACTTTTCGCTGCCGATGCGTGGTACAATGCTACCTACACTGCCGATGAAGTGATCAATCCCAAAAAAACCATCCCACGAAGCCTTTTTCTGGGAACGCTTGCGGTAAGTCTGGTTTATTTCCTGGTAAACATTGTTTATGTTGTGGCACTCCCATTACACGGATCGCCTGACGGCGCTACAGTGATGGACCGTGGAATCCAGTTTGCCAGCGAAGACCGCGTTGCCACAGCCGCTATTTATGGAATTTTTGGATCAACAGCAACCATCATTATGGCACTTGTAGTGGTTATCTCTACTTTTGGCTGTAACAACGGGATTGTTCTTGCCGGAGCCAGGGTTTTTTACGCCATGGCCAAAGATGGCTTGTTCTTTAAAAAAACCGGTACATTAAACAAAAATGGCGTACCAGCATTTTCGCTGGGCATACAAGCCGTTTGGAGCATCCTGTTATGTTTTTCGGGGACTTACAACCAGTTGCTCGACTATGTGATGTTTGCAGCGATCATTTTTTATATTCTAACCATTGGCTCGGTTTTTATGCTTCGCAAAAAGCGCCCCGATGTCGAACGGCCTTACAAAGCCTTCGGCTATCCGGTTTTACCATTGATTTACATTCTTGTTTGTTTTCTGATTATCGTTGTTCTGCTCATCGAAAAACCTGATTTTACCTGGCCGGGACTGATTATTGTTTTTACCGGCATCCCGGTGTATTATCTCTGGAAAAGGTTTTCGACTGTTAAAATTGGTGTAAATGAGGGCGTTTAGGAAATTTATATCACGGTGCGATGCACCTTCAAAATCATTCTGGAACTGAAATGCTATCAATATCACGGTGCTACGCACCTGGATTGGGATAAGGTTATTAATTTGTTAAAAGGTGCAGCGCACCGGAATATGGATAGCAAACGGAATAAGAAAATGTTAAAAGGTGCAGCGCACCGAAATATTTTTAGCAAACTTCAAACAACATGGTGCTACGCATCCGAACTTCCAAAAACAAAACACCCTGCTTTCAATTTATCGAAAGCAGGGTATTTTTAAATTTTAGATGGATTTCCCCATTGGGGTTCAGGTGCAACCGGGGTTTCTATTTCAAAACCACCGTAATAATCGAATTTGCCGGACTTAAGGTGTTTACACTTTTGTTGTTCATCCAAACCTGGAAATCTTTATCTTTTGAAGTAAGATTTAAAATAACCACCGCAATTGTTCCGTCAGTATTGATGAAGGCCGTGGTCAGTAAATCGTCACTGTTGGTAGAACTGATGATCCTTTTGGCACCAGGACGGATAAATTTAGAGAAATGCCCGAGGTAATAAAACGCGTTCATGTAATGTAACTGCCCGTTGCGGGTATCGCCGATGATAGGAGCCATACAGAAATTATTTACATGGTTGGGGCCACCAGTTTCATCCAGAAGCACGTTCCAATCAACCCAACCGTTGGCGCCATTGTTTAGGTCGTTAACGATTGACTTACCGTAATTTTCGCCCCAATGCCATTCATAGAGGCTATCTATGTTAAAAGGATAATTGCAGCCTTCGGTGAAAAGCAGGTTTTTGTCGGGATATGCTTCTTTAACGCGTTTTACATTCTCAAAATGGTCGCCAACGTACCAGTGAAATCCTGTTCCCCAGACATATTTAGCGGCTTCTTTGTCATCAAGTACAGTTTGTGCACGCTGGTACATCACGCCACGGTTGTGATCCCAGATAATGAGTTTGGTGTCGCTAAACTCAGATTTTACAAGGGCAGGTCCCAAAAAGTTTTTCACAAAATCGCGTTCATCGGCAGCGGTATAAATACACGATTCCCATGTTTGTGTGGCCATTGGCTCGTTTTGGACAGTCAGACCCCAAAATGGAATGCCTTCGTTTTTGTATTCCTTCATAAACCTGACGTAATAATTTGCCCAGGCCTGGTAATATTGTGGCAAAAGTTTTCCGCCGCGAAGCATGTTGTTGTTGCTTTTCATCCATGCTGGCGGGCTCCAGGGCGAAGCAAAAAAAGTAATCTGATTTCCAGAAGTTTTCATCGCTTCCTTGATGAAAGGAATCCTGAATTTTTTATCTTTTTCGATGCTGAAATCTGCCAATAAAGTATCATTGGCAGTTTCGGTGTAGGCATAGCTCGAACTCGAAAAGTCGCAACTGTTGATGTGCGTGCGGCAAAACGAATAGCCGATACCTTTTTGAGGATCGAAATAAGCGGTCATAATTTCCTGCTGCTTGTCGGCGGGAAGTTTGTAGAAAGTCTCGGCAGAAGCATCAGTCAAAGCTCCGCCAATACCCACGATGGTCTGGAATGTTTTTGACGGGTCGAGAATGACAACAGGGAAATTTTCATCAGGTTCGGGAGCAACTGTGTTGATTGGCAATTGCTGTGTGTTGGCCAGCCGGTTTGAGGTGTTTTTTGCAGTAAGAAAAACATCGGCGGTTTTGTAAT
>CAIYZW010000542.1 GCA_903930725.1 uncultured Bacteroidota bacterium | reverse complement strand
TTCCACTGAAATCTCTGACCCCTTCGGAAAACGGAACAACCATGTAAGGTTTTTTAGCCACTTTATCCAAGGTTTTATCCCAGATTTCATAGCCATATTTATTTCTTACCTGAGCCACAATGTTGTATCCCAGCACGTAATGATCGGGTGTAAATTTCTTAAATGAACCAAAAACAGCCTGGTCGTAGCGATAAATTTTTTTATCGAGAATTTGTGCCCTCAGAGGCATCGAAAACGAAGGGACACGACCGCGGCCGGTGGCGCAAAGCCCGGTTTCGGCCGAAACGGCGTCGCCTTCGATGAACCAAAACGGTGCATATAGGCCGAGAACAGCAGCTTCGATTTGCTCGCCAAAAAGGTAAGTCAGGATTTTGGTTAAACCCTGGTTCATTTTGCTCAGTTGAATCACGTGCCGGTATTCGTGGATGGCCAATTGCTGGAACCATTCCTGGCCATAAGTGTCCTGAGGCGGGATGGTGTAAAAATCCATCCTTGCCGGTGCCCACAAGGTTTGAGCATTAGAAACGGAGGATAAATTATGAAGGATTACCGGGATTTTTTTTGGATTGGTAATCAAAGTTTTATTCGACATTGTGGCAGTATATTCGAGTACATTGGCCACATAATTGGCGGTTTTTTCGTAACCTTCCGGAAAAATTATCTTAAAATTATGGGTCTTGATCTGCTGCCAGTGAACTGAGGCAGGATCCTGCCCCGAACTATAATATTGCGCCAGGACATTTATCTGCGAAAGCAAAAAAAACAGAATGATAGAAAAAATACCTGTTTTTGGGATTTTTATAGCCATAACATTTATTAAACAGGAATTATGGACATAAAATAATTCCATAACGGATCATCCGGCGGATCGGCGATTACGGTGACAGGCTCGTTACGGACAGGATGTGTGAAAACAATTTTTCGGGCATGAAGATGAATTCCAGCATTTGGGTTTGAACGTGGAAAGCCATATTTTAAATCGCCCTTGATGTGGCAGCCCAACGTGGCAAGCTGCACCCTGATTTGGTGGTGACGACCAGTAAAAAGCTCAACTTCGAGCAGAACATATTTGTCGCTTTTCGCGATTACTTTATACTTCAATTCAGCCCTGAGCGAACCAGCCACACCTTCTTTAGAGATGTAGGCTTTGTTTTTATTTTCATCTTTTTTAAGAAAATGAACCAGCGTTCCTTCCGGTTCCTTAGGCTCATTATCAACCACAGCCCAATAAATTTTTTCGACTTCACGGTGCCTGAAAATCTTGTTGAGCCTGGTAAGCCCTTTGCTTGTCCGGGCAAAAATGATAGCCCCGCTAACCGGGCGGTCTAAACGATGAACGATTCCTAAAAAAACACTTCCTGGTTTTCCGTATTTTTTCTTGATGTAATCTTTAATTTCATCACGAAGGGTTCGGTCGTTGCCTATGTCGGCCTGCACAATATCGCCTGCATTTTTGTTGACAATAATGATGTGATTATCCTCAAAAAGGATTTGATTAACCATTTTTTTTAAGATTTTGATATGCTAGTATTGTTCCCGCTCATTCGGGAAGTTCTGCGTTTTAACATCATGGATGTATGCTTTAACCGACCCCTGGATTTCTTCGCTCAGATTGTGGTAGCGACGCAGGAACCGTGGCGAAAATTTCTGGGTAATTCCGAGCATATCGTGAAGAACCAGAACCTGTCCATCGCAATCGCTGCCTGCACCAATGCCGATGGTTGGGATTTTGATTTCGCTCGTAACCTGGCCAGCAACCTTAGCAGGGATCTTTTCGAGAACTATGCCGAAACAGCCGGCTTCTTCCAGAATATGGGCATCTTCGATAAGTTTTTGGGCTTCACTTTCTTCGGTAGCACGCACAATGTAAGTTCCAAATTTATGGATTGATTGCGGGGTAAGGCCTAAATGCCCCATTACCGGAATTCCTGCAGTAAGAATCCTGTCAACAGATTCGAGGATTTCGCGGCCACCTTCCATCTTTATCGCGTTGGCACCCGACTCCTTCATAATTCTGATGGCTGAATTCAAAGCCTCCTTTGAGTTGCCCTGGTAGGTCCCGAAAGGAAGGTCAACCACCACCAGAGCCCGTTTTACAGCCCTCATTACCGACGAAGCATGGTAAATCATCTGGTCGAGGGTGATGGGTAAAGTTGTCGAATATCCGGCCATAACATTTGAGGCAGAATCTCCAACCAGAATCACGTCTATTCCTGCAATGTCAAGCAAAGTAGCCATCGAAAAATCATAGCCGGTAAGCATGGC
>CAIYZW010000541.1 GCA_903930725.1 uncultured Bacteroidota bacterium | reverse complement strand
GATCTGCATATTTCCAAAAGTTAAGGAAGTGAAGTTTGTCAGGTTTTATATTAAAGAAAACTATTTCAAGTTCAAAAATCTTGCAATAACCAATTAAGGCCGCACCATGAAAAAAATATCATTTTTTACCACTCTCCTGCTTTGCTTTTCGGTTTCGACTGTTTTTGCTCAGTTTAAAGTTGTCGAAGAAAGCGGTAAAAAGCCCGAGTGGACAATGAGCATGGAGCGTGGTTCGATAATTGGAATTGGAAACGGGCTTACCATCGAAGATGCAAAAGCAAACGCCCTTGTAAATGTTAAAGCCCAGATTGTAACTTCGGTGGCTGATTTTATTTCGGCTTCTTCGGTATCGAAAACCGAAGAAATTACTGCCGACAAGTTTACACAACTTTATCAGAGCTATTCCGACGTAATAACCACACAATCAGGAAAACGCGACTACCTTCAGGGAATTTCGGCAGCAAAGGTTGATGATTTTTATTGGGAAAAATCTGCCGATAAAAAAACCAAAGAAGTTAAATATCAGTATTTTGTACGATATCCTTTCACCACTTTCGATTTGGAAGAATTAGTTGCCGATTTCCGCGCAAAAGACGAACAATTGACTGCCGAAATGAACAAAGCACTTGATTTGCTCGAAGATTTTACTTCCATCGAAGAAATCATCCAGGCCCAAAGCCAGCTTGGAAAGTTGCTGGCGATTTTTATTGATGAACGTATTGCCAAATGCCAGACAGGAATTGAGAAAAGCAAAGCGCAGCTGGCTTCGGTTTATGTTGCCAATGCCGGAAGCGAGCTGGGTTTGGTGCGTTACAGCCTCAAAATTGGCGAAAAAGAGGTCCGCTGCGCAAAGAAGCCCGTCATCAACTCAAATTGTGCCCGGATTGGTGATAAAAAATTAGGCGAAATTATTTGCGAAGTAAGCTACTTGTACGATGAATGTTACAACGAACCCGGAAACAACATCAAAGTTTCGTACACGATCAGCAACAACAAAGCCGAAAAGGAATTTTATTTTGATGTGGCCGAAAACAAAGCCGAACTTGTAATCAGTGGAAACATCAGGATTGACGGCGGAAACTTGAATGGCGATGTGGTTTCATCGGCAGTTTGCGTCATTCCGCTGCTTTCGAAATTCGACAGCCCGGTTGAAGTTACCAAAGTAAATCTGGAATGGAAAGAAAGTGGAGTTGTGGTGGAAGTGCCACTAAACACGGTTTACAAAGGAAAAGGTCAGCACGAATTGCGGTTTGAAATCCCAAAAGATTTGCCGGTTTCCAAGATTTCGACTGCCACCAATCCGCAGGTAAAACTCAACGGATCAATCATGTACAATTCGGTGAGTACCGGAAAAAGCGCCACAATCCGCATTTACAGGTATGATTACACAACTGGCTGGTAAAGATTCCTGATAAATTCATACAACATAGAAAAGGCAGAAAGTTTTATTCCTGCCTTTTTTTTAGTTTAAGATAAGCAGTTCATCAACAAAACGATTAAAAATCAGTTCTTAAAAAATTAAATTCGCTTGTGATTTCTGATTTCAAATGTTCAATCCGGGAGGTATAAAATATAAAATTCTGATATTTTCACTCATTAGCAATCTTGCTTTTGGGGGGGGATTGTTTGCATCAAATTCGCATAAGATGCTAAATGACACCATTTTGCTTAAAAAAGGAACAGTAATAGTTTTAGACGGAAATTTGATTTCGCCCGGGCAGGATACTTTAATGGTGCTGCCCGATTCGGTCATAAAATCCCATGCTTCGCTTAAAACCGCCTCCGATTTTTACAAAATCCAGAAACGGGCTGAAAAAAACCGTTTAATTAACGAAATCGCCAGTCTTATTTTTATCCCGATAACTATTAGATATCAGCATTATGATGACATTAACACAAAAAGGGCTGATTTTTTTTCGGAGTTTCAAGGCAAAATAATACGAAACATTACGATAAAAAAACTGGAAGTTTTTGGGACTAACATTCAGGACACAAGCTATTTGGATGCCAACAGGATAGAGCGTTCGTTAAACAAAATTCATATCAATACCCGCGATTGGGTAATCCGTAAAAACATCCTTTTTTCGGTGGGCGACCAACTCGATCCTTTTCTTTTTGCCGAAAATGAACGCTATTTACGCGACATGAACTTTCTGAGAGACGCCCGGTTTATCATTATCGAGGATACTTTAAATCCCGATATTGTTGATGTAATTGTGGTGGTGAAAGATGTTTTTCAGTGGGCGGCAAATGTCCAGATGAATTCGATTGATGAAACCGTTTTTAGTGGCTGGAACGCAAATATGCTTGGTATCGGTCACCGCCTCGACCTCGGAATTACTTATCAAACGTCGGTTTCGCCGGCGCTGAGCTTCCGACAGGGAAAATATTCAGTTAAAAACATTGCCGGAACTTTTATTGATGGAAATGCTTTTTATCAGTTTACCAATACCATGGAAAATTCGGGCATTGCCCTTTCGCGCAACCTGATTCCCCGAAAAACAAGATTTTTGTACGGATTGTCGGTTTATCGCCAAAATCAGGACGAAACCCTGCACCTGAGCGACACCACACTTACAAAACGCCCCGGATTATTAAGTGTTACCGGCGATTTTGGAAGGTCATTCCCATTAACCAACGAAAAAACAACACGCGAAAACCCCGCCTATCTTATCCTTCAGGCCAATTTTAAGCATAATAAAATCACATCACTTCCCGAAGAAATTTCAGGCATTTATACCGGTTATTACAACTACAACCGATATTTGGGAAGTGTAGCTTTTTCGAAAACCAACCTGATGGCAGGCTCGCTTTTTAAAGGATTTGGAAAAACCGAAGACATACCCTACGGTTATAAACTAAGCGCGATTGGCGGCTGGGAAACCGGCTATCTCGGTCAGCGATACTACGCTGGCATAAATTGTATGACGATAAGTTTCTTTAAAAACAAGAGTTTTCTGTCAACAACACTCGAAACCGGAGGATTTTTTAAAAACAGCAGTATTAACCAGGGTATTTTTAATGCTTCGGCAATGCTGGTTTCTTCGCTACACCAGCTTGGTTTATACTATCACCGGCATTTAGTTTCGGCCAGGTATGTTAAAGGTTTTAATCGCTTCGACAACGAATTTTTATTTTTCGATTACAATTCAGGCTTTCCAAGCTTCGATGGCGACGAACTAAAAGGCCACGAACGGCTTACTTTTACTTTAGGTTCGCAGCTTTACACCCCCTGGTATTTGTTGGGCTTCCGCATTAATGTTGTTAGTTTTTTTGAATTAGGCCTTTTACCCGACAATAACCAGCAATTATTTGGGTCGGCTGTTTATCCGGCAATTGGCGGCGGGTTTAAGATTAAAAACGAAAATTTGGTATTCGATGTGTTTCAGCTAAATTTTATCTGGTACCCAAATACGGTAAATCAGACCCAGCATTTTTACTTTTTTACAGGAGCTTTCAGTAATTTTCCTATTCCAAATTTGTATAATAATTCGATCGAAATTGGTGGGTTTCGATGAGCGTTCTCCGATTGGCGTTTTATCTGAATTTTCATCACTGGTTTACCATATCTTAAGCCAAATCATGTCAAATAGCCCAAAAAACAGGGTATCGCAGATTTTTTCGGATTTACCAATTTCACAGCCGGAAACGCCCAAACTTCCACCAATACATTTAGCCACTTTGGGTAAGCAGCTAAATACCAAACCTTTCGGCAATATAAACCGATGTTTTGAAAAGATTTTCTTTTTAGAAACTAACTAAATTGGCAAAATGAAGAGTTAAATTTGACCGCTCAACCTTTAAAATTGGTAAAATTGCAAATTATTATAATAAAAAATCTACTATGAAAAATAGGACATTATTATTAATTGCCTCACTCGGCTTAGGTTTGATTGTTTTCTCCTGCAAACACGATAAAGCTGATATTTCGACATTTAAAGATGTTTGTTTTGAAACCGAGGTTTTGCCAATTTTCCAGAACAATTGTGCCATGTCGGGTTGTCATGGCTCCGGCGGTGGCGAAGCAGGATTTGTGCTCGACAACTATCAGGGCATCAAAGATGGGGTTTCTGCCGGCGACCCATTAAACAGCAAGCTTTATAAAGCCATCACCAACGAATGGATAAATATGATGCCCCCCGACAATCCGCTGAGTAAGGAACAAAGGACTACCATCAGGCTTTGGATTGAACAGGGTGCCTTGGAAATAACCTGTACTACCGGTAAATAATAACGAATTACTTTAAAATTTATAATGAAATTTCGATTAAATGGTAGTACCGTCTAAAACGAAAAATGGAGACCGTTAACCATATAAAAACGTGGCGGAACCGAAAAGCCAGACGAGTAGGACAAATTTGGATTAAGATATTTGAAAGTATGAAAAAAGCTTTTTTTATAATTATTACTTTAGCCTTAGCCTCAACCTCAACCATGTTTTATGGCTGCGCTACCATCCTGGCCAAAAAAAACCACACAGTAGCCGTAAATGCCTATCAACCGAGTGTAAATGTTTATGTAAATGGTTTGATGATGGGCACCACTCCTGTTGAGTTGCACCTAAAAGCAGACAAATCATATACAATCGAATTCCGGAAAGAAGGTTTTGATACCGTTACAAGAGTTATCAATACAAAAGTTGGCGGAGGTTGGATAGTTTTGGATGTTTTATGTGGTATAGTGCCACTTATTGTTGACGCAGCCACGGGTGCCTGGAAAAATTTAGACCAGGATGAGGTTAATGCGGTTTTAGTTGAGCAGAATAAATAAAAAGATCATTACAGCTTACTTCAAATTAAACAGAATTTTTAGTATTTGAATATTAATGTGTTAATCAAAATAAAGCAGAACAAATGAAAAAAATAATCATCCAGATTACCGCACTTTTCCTATTGCTATTAATCCCTGTACTCTTTTTTACAGGTTGTTACAACGATAGTAAGGAATATCTTTACCCTGAGCTTACAGGAGGTTGCGACACCACCAACGTTACTTTTATAGGTAGTGTGTTGCCAATAACTGATGCAAACTGCAAATCATGCCACAGCGGATCCTCGCCGTCGGCAGGCCTAAACATCGAAAACTACACTCAAATTAAAGCCCTTGCCGATGATGGCAGGCTTGTAAATGTAATAAATGCTACCGGCGGTTATCCGCTCATGCCACAGGGAGCAGCCCTGCCGGATTGTTCAATAAAAACTATCGAAATCTGGGTAGCAGCAGGTGCGCCAAATAATTAACCTTTTTAATTGAAAATTATCATGAAAATTATAGCAAAATATCTGTTTATTGCACTGATTATCATTGGGAGCGCCAATATTTTAAAGGCCCAGGACGATTTAATGAACATGCTCGACGAAGGTACCGAAGCTACAACCGATTACACCATCGCCACCTTTAAGGCAACACGGATTATGAATGGCCATTCGATAGAACGGATGAAGAAAAAGCAG
>CAIYZW010000540.1 GCA_903930725.1 uncultured Bacteroidota bacterium | reverse complement strand
CATCAAAAAAAATAAACCTTGATAACATTATACTTCACCATAAAATATGGCTTGCAACTACCGATGATACTGGCATTTTGGGTGATGGAAAATGGCTCATTTTAAAAGCTATTCACGAAACCGGTTCGCTAATGGGCGCCGGTGCCAAGCTTGATCTGACCTACCGCCGAACCTGGGGCGATCTGAAAAAAATTGAGCAAATGCTTGGTTTTCCTTTAATCGAAAAATCACGGGGAGGCCGCGAAGGGGGCACATCAACGCTTTCGCCGCAGGGGAAATTATTGGTTTATGCCTTCGACAAATTCCATCAACAGGTTGATGGAGTAATCGCCGATGCTTTTACCGAACTAAAAACCTGCCTTTTGGAAATCAATTTGGGGAAAGGGTGATTTTGAATTCTTCTTTTCTGATCTCACAAAAACCTTTTCCGGATTTTTTATCGCCATTCGGCCATTTTCATAACAACACCATTCTTTTTCTTACCATCAATTTTAATAATCAATGGTTTTGGGAAGCGGATGTGGCGCACAAATTCGTCTTCATAAAAGGCTTTAAATTTTGCCAGATATTCGAGATCGTAAAAGCCATCTTTAATAAAAGGATTTATCGTAAAATAGCCAACCCGGAACGAAGTCAGGTTCTGAAAAAAATGCGTTCCCTGACTTGGGTCAATGCGATAATTTTTAAGCCCTGACTCAATTATGAGCCGTGCTGCCGATATTTGCGGCCATTTAACCGGGATACCAAGCCATGGGTCGTTTGAACCCCAGCGCCCGGGACCAACAAGGATGTAGTTTTTATTTTCTTTCAAAAACCGGTCGTTCAATTCACCAACTCTAAGTGCGATTTCGTGGGTTTGAGCAGCATTAAAACTCTCGGGTTTAACATACACAAAATCGAAAATATTTTTGATAATTCCATTGCCAAGCGCGTTTTTGGTAGTTATCAGCGTTTCTTCCGGTGCAATTTCTGTCAGATCTTCATCAATACTTTCGCTGCTGTCGACAATTGGCCTTATTTGTAAAAGATTAAAAATTACCGGTTGGCCTTTCGGGACATTAAGATCAACTGCAAATTCGATTTCGATCCCACGATTCATTTCACGTTGACCGATTTCGAGCACGTTGTGTAAAATTTCGGCTAACGGAAAAACATTATGTCTGAGGATATTGGCGAAAGTGATGAGTCTCCTGCCTTTGTGGTTTACGCCATCGCGCAGCATGTGGTTGCTCGAATCGTAGGTTGAAGCCACCCATTTGAGGGAATTGTCTTTTTCGGCATCATCAATCTTTAGATTTAAAAGATTGATCGAATCGTCGGTGCAGGCCCTGAAACTTTCGGCATTAAGGTCGAGGGCGCAAAAACTGCGCTGCGTCTCTCTGAGGGCCATTTCAGGTGAAGTAAGCTGCAAGACTTTTTTTGGATATTTAGGCGAAAACCTGAGTGTGTTGCCGCCGTCAACAATGTATTTTCCGAGACCAAAAGCAATGTTGGCGATGCCATCGCGGGGCTGTTCGGGCTCGATGGGATAGAAATTTATCGAGCGGGCAACACCCGAAAGAGTTGGGTAAAAACGATCGCCATACTTCGACCCGCAAACTTCCTGAAGCACCACAGCCATCTTTTCTTCATCAATAATATTAAGCGTGGCCATCATATATGCCTTGCTGTCCTTGTAAAATGCCGAAGCATAAACACTCTTGATGGCCAGGCTGAGTTTTTGGATCATCAAACGTTCGTTATCCTCAATTTTTGGAATCATGTAGGTTGAATAAATCCCTGCAAAAGGCTGGTAATGCGAATCCTCCAGCAAACTTGAGGAGCGGATTGCGATGGGGTTTTTAGCCACCGAAATCAACGTGTAAAGATCTTCGTGTATCCGGAAAGGCAGACGTGCTGCTACAAAAGCATCAAGGATTTCTTTGTCGCTATTCCCCGAAAGGGCGATATCGTACAAATGGTTCTCCTCCATAAATTCGTCAAAAATATCTGTTCCAAGCACCACGGTTCTTGGAATGGAGACAATGACGTTATCGAATTTGTCGAGGAGATGATTGCGCTTGATCATCGAGTCGAGAAATGCAAGGCCACGGGCTTTTCCGCCCAGCGAACCTTCGCCGATGCGCGTAAAAGTGAGGTATTCGTCGAAGTTTTCGCGGTGAAATTCGGCAATGACTCCGCGCCCTTTGTGCATTCTGAATTTCGAAATCGCATCATACAAATAGCGCCTTATCTCGTCGAGATCTTCAAAATCTTCGGGACGGAATTGCTTGATGAGGTCGGCAAGCGTGAACAAGGCTCTTGCCCTGAGCCATTTGGAGATGTGATTGCGCGTAATATGGTAAAGAAATGAATCGTCGGGAATGTCGAATAAAACCTCCTGCAGGCTTTTTAGGTCGGTGGCGCGGGCAACTTCTTCGTTGGTTTCGGGATTTACAAACACAAACTCGCCAAAAGCAAAATACTCGGCAATAAAATTTCGCAACTGCAACGACAGATTTTTGGAATTTTTGTTGATGTAACCAACCTTAAGCTTTTTGGCTAACTCTTTAATTCCCATATCCGACGATTGCAACAAAATCGGCATGTAAATGTCGTCCTGTTTTACAAGTTCGCAAAACTTAGCTCCGGCAAGTTTATCGTGGATGCCATCGCGTTCGTAACTCATGTCGCTGATGATGCCGAGGAGGTTGTTTTTATATTTGTGATAATACCCGATGGCTTCTTCAAAATTATTGGCAAGCAAAATCTTGGGACGACCGCGCATACGGAGCATTTTCTGGTGCTCGTTAAGCCCCTCGGTCATAAAGGATTTTGATTGCTTGTAAATGATTTTGTAAATGGTTGGAAGGTACGACGAATAAAACCTTACCGAATCTTCGACAAGGATTATGGCCTGAACGCCTACAACGTTGATGTCGTAATCGGCGTTCATTTCGTCTTCGATAAGTTTGATGATGGCCAGCAAAATATCGGCATTGCCAAGCCAGCTAAACACATGATCAATTCCTTTGAGCTTTCCGTTGTCAATTTTTAATGAAATTTCGCGCGAAAACGGTGTAAGCAGCACCGCCGGTATGCCGGGTTTCTTTTTACGGATGTCAATAATAGATTCTTCATCAAAAGCGCTGATCATGAAAATGATCAGATCAATATTTTGATCGGCAAGGATGGAGATGGCTTCTTCTTTTGAGTTGGCCTGGATAAATTGCGGCGGATACCGCAGGTTGAGGGCAACATATTCGTTAAAAATCTGCTCATCAATGCGCCCATCGTCTTCGAGGATAAAAGCATCGTATTTACTGGCAATCAGCAACACATGGTAAATCCTTCGTTTCATCAGAAGGGTAAAGGCTGTATCGCTAAACACAAATTTGCGCGACAACAAATTCCATTTTTCCGGCATAGCATTTTTGTTTTATCCCACAAAAATAATTTTTTTTAAGCCGGGAGGAAGTTTGTTTATAATGTCGGGTCGAAAAAGGAACAAGAAAACCTTTTCATGCCGAATTTTCGGACTAAAATTAAATGGTTGTTATGGTTTTTAAACGACCGTCTTCATTTATATGATCATTTCCAATTTCGATGACAATTGTTTTCATATCAATAAACATTTCATCAACTTATACTTTTGGGGATGAACCAGAATTCCAGTCACCAGCCAGGCTTTGGTTGATTGGGCAGTTTTAAAATTAAACAAAAACCTCCGTCAAATCAACCATCAAATCGCCATTAAAAATATTTACAGGGATTTTATCATCGCCGGAAAATATGCCTTTAAACTGGAATTTTCCGTTTTCATCTAAAACAAACACATTAACGGTTTCATCGTTGGGATGAATAATCCAATATTCGCGGACTCCATTTTCCTGGTAAATCTCAAATTTATCCTTAGTGTCGCGTTGTGAGTTTTTTGCCGATACAATTTCGATGATAAAATCGGGAGCACCCAGGCAGCCGCGTTCATCCATTTTCGATAAATCGCAAATTACGAAGATATCAGGTTGTAAAACAGTGTAAATCTGTTTATCACTTTCAGCTTTTTTATTTTTAGGGAACCGAACGTCCGTAGGTGCAGCATAGACTTCACATTTTTTGTTTTCTAAGTAAACACCCCAGATTTTCATAAATTTAGCTGATATTTTTTGATGGCTTCTCGAAGGTGCCGGGGTCATCAGTTTAATAAAACCATCGTGAAGCTCACGTCTTACATCGTCCATCCAGGTAAGATAGTCGGCGTAAGTGTAGCGTTTGTTCATGTCGAGATTTAAAGTGTCCATAGGTTTTCGCCTTTTGTGTTTACAAAAATAGTAAACTTTTGCTTGTTGAAGTTGATCTTGATAGTGCCAGGTTTTCAAA
This sequence comes from uncultured Bacteroidota bacterium, assembly GCA_903930725.1. Classification (GTDB taxonomy): domain Bacteria; phylum Bacteroidota; class Bacteroidia; order Bacteroidales; family 4484-276; genus CAJATL01. The sequence goes on along the minus strand of CAIYZW010000540.1, from coordinate 183 downwards.
ACCTGACGAGCGTGACGCCACACCAGAAAAATCGGGACCAGTTCTTTTTATGAAGTGAAATATCAAGAAACAAAGGAAATTCCTTCAAAAAGCATCGGCTTTGCCTAAAAAAGAAGGAATGATCCTTCAAAAAGAGGAAAATTTCTTTCAAAAAGAGGAAACGTTCCTTCAAAAAGAAGGAAT
>CAIYZW010000539.1 GCA_903930725.1 uncultured Bacteroidota bacterium | reverse complement strand
TCATAAAGCTGGTTTTTAAAATTGTCAATATCTTCTTTTGGGAAGGTGAAAAGTTCTTCAAACTGATCGAAAACCAAAGTGAATATTTTTTCGTGACCTGCTCCAGCCTGCTGATTACTAATAAGCTGTGCCTTCTTAAAATAATACCAGAGCGATTTTTCGTTGGTGTTATAACCGATCAATTGGTCAATGATCGTGTTATTTGCCTTATCTAAATCAGCAAATAAATTTGTCAGTGTTTTGATTACACGTTCTATCGGGGTTTCAGCACCATTTTTATAGGCAAAAAGCCGGATGCTGATGGGAAAATAATTTTCGGGGAGTTTAGGTAAAACACCAGCTTCGAGTAGGGAAGTTTTACCAAGCCCTGATTTGGAATAGAGCAAAATCTTCTTTTCGACCTGGATTAAAGTGAGCAAACGTCCAATATCTTTGTCCCTCCCATAAAAGATATGTGCCTGCTTGCTGTTGAATGGCGTTGCTCCCGGATATCTTCGTTGTCCCATGATTAACCGGATATTATTTGTTCAAATTTCCTGATACTTTTTTCGATTTCCCCCAACTGTGCTTCTGTTTTTCGCAGGGCATCCAGGTCGTCTTCGTTGCTGGCCTGTGCACTCAGGCTTGTTAGTTTGAGGTAATTATTCTGCAAAAAATCCCGGTTTAGTTTTCGTAACTTACCTTTATTGTTTACATTTTGTATCAGCCATTCGATAAACTGGTTGTAATCGTTATCAACAAAGGTGATGTTATACTGCTGTTCGATAAATCGCTCGATGTCATCATTTACATCTTTATTGCCAATTGACATACGATAAACGCCTCTTTTTTTGGGATCAAAATCGAGAATGAAAAGTAACAGCCGGTTGTACCATTTATTAAAATCAAAACCAATAAAAAGGTAATGCGATGCGTCCTTAATCTTTTTCTTTATTTCGGGAGGGATATAAACATTTTTAAGGCGGTCGTAAAAGTTTTTGTGGGTAAAAATATACTTGCCATTGCCGGCCGCATTTCCGAGGATGTTGTAAAGCACGGGGTTTTCCAGCGACATTGGCTCCACTTCGGGCTTGGTATCGTCATAAGCCAAAAACCGGTGATTCAGTTCATAATCAGTAAAAACCCTATGAATTGTATCATCCGGGCACAAAGAGATAATCAGGCTAAACGGCACCTGAACTAACTGTTCGAGAATTTTCCGACCAGCAATGTTCTTTTTTGGAAATTCGGTACTGTAATATTTAAGGACTTTGTATAAAATAATTTCATCCGATTCGGGCGAGAAATAGCCTTCATTTTCAAGGTATTCAACGTCTCTGTTGCCTTTGGTTAAATCAATATAAAAATCATGGTGCAGCGATTTTCCCTGGCTATTGACCGAAATTTCGGGGCCAATAAACAAAACACACCCCTGAAATTCAATCGCATCCAAAAGTTCATCCCATTGTATGGCATCATAAACCTCATCATCTTCCGGAGGACTAAATGGTACGGGTTTTTGAGTGTTTTTCAGTTTCTCCTCAATTATCGCGAAGATTTGTTTAAGTTCAGTGAGCTTTACATTTAAGGTCTCTTTTTGTTGCTTAACCTCAATGGGCAGGTCTTTACCAATAATTATAGTAATATCACCTCCTGCAGTCAAGCCCACAAAAGAGTTGTTGTTGTTGCCGGCTATATTACTGGTGTTGAGCGTCATCTGGTTAGGGTCTGGTTATGGTTATGTTGCCCTGAGCAGTGAAATCCTGAAAGCCAGAGTTTTCGTTACCTGAAATAGTCATGGTATTGGTTTTACCTGGCATCGGAACACCTTCTTTTTTCATAATGTTTTGCAGCTCTTCAATTTTTGCTTTAAGCTCATCCTGAAGCTGCTGATTTCCTTCCAAAACAAATTCGAGGTTAGCTTTAATGCTGTTTACATTTGCCTCGATATTCTGGTTTTGCTCAATC
>CAIYZW010000538.1 GCA_903930725.1 uncultured Bacteroidota bacterium | reverse complement strand
TTTGATCCTGGTTGCTCTTGGAGCCGCCATGACCCTTTCGCCGGTTTACTGCGACTGGCTTTGCCCGTTTAAAACAGTCACCGAATTCGAAAAAGTAACTTCGTTTACCATTCTTTTAAAGACTATTGTTTTTGTGTCACTATTTGCCGGACTGGTCATCATCCTCCCAATATTGACAAAAAAGAGGATTCAATGTGCCACCTTTTGCCCCATGGGCGCGTTTTGCGCATTGACGAACAAAGTTAATGTTTTCGATCTCAGGATTGATAGGGAAAAATGCACCAATTGTATGAAATGTGTGAAAGCCTGCCCAACTATGTCGTTGGATAAAATTGATGTCGAAAGTGGGAAACCTTCGATAACCTGCATGAAATGCGGAAAATGCATTGATTCCTGCTCCACGAAGGCAATAAATTATCATCTCAAAGGCACACCGGTAAACAAAAATCTAACCTGGGCACGGATGCTATTTTTATTCCCTGCCTTTACGCTGCTGGTGATCTTTACCGGCGGAACCATGCAACAAGGCATCGTCCTGCTCATTAAATTATTTACTACCGGAAGTTTATTTTAAACGACATATTATGAAAACATTACGCACAATACCGGCATATCTTTGGGCAGTGATCTGTGTTTTGCTCATCCCTGCTGCTTTTATCGGGAACGATAGTTTTGCAAAGCAGTTGGCGAAACTGCCCTTTATGAAAATTAATCCGATTTATACTGGTGGCGAAGTGGCCAGGATTACCAGCGACAGCACCCTCAAAATCACCATCAACAAACCCGTTTTTGAAGCATTAATCGGCGAAAGCTCCGAAGGTTTTGTCCAGATTAAATTTGAATGCGATAGCCTTTTACCGGAAATTATACGCCAGAATATTGATTTTAATAACGACGGTGTTCAGGATTTTAAACTTGCCGTCAACACCAAAACCAGCGACACCCAATTTGAAGCCTTGAATAAGAAAGATGTGATTGGCCTTGGAATTTCGACTATGGTAAAAGATTATTGGATTGTCAGGGTTGAGGTAAGGAATCCGGGGAAGTAACAGTTATTTAAGCGATTCACGAATACCTGTAGCCTAAATAATTCCACCTTCAAATAGAATCCCTGTTTTTATTCCTACCCGTAGGAATTTTTTACTTTTTTCACCTGTTCCAGAACATTTTTGAAACTTGGGTTGAGGCATTTTTCAGATTGTCTGAATTTATAATCAACCTAAAATGAACCGATACCAATACAAAGATTTGATAATTGAAGTTTTCGATGACCCAATTTATAGTTTTAATTCAACTGATAATAAAGTCAATTACTCAAAGTGTTATTTCGGCAAGGATGCAAGGGAATACCACACATCAAAACACGGAATCATTATTCGTCGTGGAAACCAGGAAATTAGCAGTTGTTTGGTTGTTGGGAGTGGCGGGGCAACGGGAATTTATCAAAGATCAACCCTGGTTGATAAAGATGAGTTACTTATCTGTTGTTGTGATACAATTTTCTGCCTGACTATCCCCAACCTGGATATAAAATGGAACGTACAAGCCGACAAGGTAACATGTTTTGAATTGTACAAGCTTCAGAATGACTACATAATTTATGGTGAATGTCAAATAACCCGAATTACCTGTGACGGACAAATTAAATGGCAATTTGATGGCGATGATATTTTCGTGTCATTGTATGATGATAAAGTATTTAAACTTGAAAAAGACCACATCAAACTTACCGACTTTGGTAGAACAAAATACAATATAGACTTTGATGGGAAATTAATGAAGGAGGGATCAAAGCAAATGATAAATCAAGAAAAGACCAGCACCTTGGTTAGATTTGGATGGAATTGGTGGCAAAAGCTTTTCATTAATTTATGAACTCATCAAAATGCCTGATAATTTCTTTCTCCAAAAAGCCAAAAGCAGTGTGTAAATAAAACACCCATCATTTCGAAAAAGTTAATCCGGATTGCATTTCCTCTGAATAATTCATTATTTTTGCTTTTAACTTGACGATGTCTCAGTTATTCAGCAAAAATGAAACAGCTATACTTTCTATCACTATTTATATTATTTGCTTTCCTATCCAAAGCACAAACTATTACCGATGTTGTTGCAAAACAAGATGGTAACCAGATAATTGTCACCTATAACCTCCAATGCACCACCGATGCCGGCATTGGCCTCTACATTAGCGAAAAAGGCGACGGTTCATTTACCGGGCCACTAAAAAACGTAACCGGTGATGTTGGAACAGGAATAAAACCCGGAAAGAATACAATTATCTGGAACCCTTTATCAGAACAGGAAATGGTGGCTGGCGATAATGTCGTTTTCAGGGTTGTCGGGCTGCCAAAATTTAGCGGCTTTACCGACAACCGCGATGGTAAAACCTACAAAACAGTTCAAATCGGCAATCAGATTATCATGGCCGAAAACCTGAATATCAATCGGGGAAATAACTGGTGCTACAACAACGAAACGACCAACTGTACTAAATATGGCCGGATGTACGATTGGGAAACAGCAAAGACTATCTGTCCTGCCGGATGGCATTTGCCATCCAAAGATGAGTTCGAAAATTTATTGCAGAATATCGGAGGTGGCAGTAGTGGGGGCGCCTTTAATGCCATCGCAACAAGCGGTAAAAGCGGGTTCGATGTTTTGTTTGGTGGCTATCGCGACAAATATGAAACATGCCTCAACATTGGCACCACTGCCTATTTCTGGAGCAGTTTACAAAGCAATCCCGACAATGCCTGGTACTTCTGTGTTGGTTTAAAATACCAGGGCGCCAACATGATGGGCAACCTCGATAAACGCTCCGGGATTTCGGTACGCTGTTTCCGGGATTAGCAATCCGGCTAATACCAATTTCGGATGATGTTTTAATGGAAAATGAAATATTTGAATAGAACCAGTAAATCAAAAAAAGAAATGTAAAGTGTTTGTGATGAATGATTAACTGATTTCCGAAAATAATCATTCATGAAAGCCACCTCAGCAAAAATATCTAAAGGAAAAATGAAAAATGAAAACAATGAAACATAACCTGGCAACGATACTTATTCTGGGTAGTTTACTTATCAATTCTGTGGTTTATTCGCAATCAACGTTTTATGGCGAAAGCCAGCCAACAGCTATCATGATTTTGAGCGACAGTGTGCCGGTAAACAAAATACCTGTTAAAGCATTTGTAAAAAAATATGTCGAAGAAAAAATTGAAGTCTGGCAGCAAAAAAGCGAGTTCGAAAAGACTTTGGATTACCAGAACCGGGTTACCGAACAAAAACGCATCAATCAGGTTCAGGTTCTCAGTGATGAAGCTATTTCTGTTTTAAAAAAGAAATATGCCTCAAGCATCAACTGGAATGGGCTGACATTAAGCAATTACGACGCCGATAACGAAACATACCTGATAACATCGAACGAATTAGGCAATTTTGCCATTCCGGTTCCAGTTGCCGATGCCCAGTATTTTAAACAAAATTTCAGCAGGCTGAAGTTCGAAAATCAGGATTTCTATATCAACGACGACAGATTGATATTTGCAAAAGCTGATATTACTGCCCCAAATGGTAAAACCTTCAAATACGACAGTAAAAAAACCACCACCTATTCCACAAGCAACATCACCTATAATTTTAAACCCATCGAAATCGAAGTCAAACAAAATGATATTGTTGAGTATAACACCAAAATCGAAAACAAAGACCTGAGTTTCGGCACCGCCGATGTTGACCTCAACATTCCTGTGACTGCACAAACCGAAGATAAAATCTTTGTGGTAATTATCGCCAACGAAAACTACCAGAAAGAAGTCAAGGTGCAGTTTGCCGCCAACGATGGCAAGGTTTTTAAAGAATATTGTGAAAAAACGCTGGGAATACCTTCCAGAAACATTCGTTTTGTACAGGATGCTTCGTACG
>CAIYZW010000537.1 GCA_903930725.1 uncultured Bacteroidota bacterium | reverse complement strand
TCAATGGCGATGGTGATGTCCATCATTTTATCGTTTTCGCCAACCATTTCGGCAATGCCGGCAAGGATTTTACGGTTGTTGAGTTTAATTTCGGCGGCAACGTGTAACCTCGAAAAAATGTCGTCTATCATCTGAATCAACTCCACTTCGTTGAGCAGGGCATCGCTGCCGATAACGTCAACGTCGCACTGGTAAAATTCGCGGTAACGGCCTCGCTGCGGACGGTCGGCACGCCAGACAGGCTGAATCTGGTAGCGCTTAAACGGGAAATTAATATCGTTGCGATGCATCACCACATAACGGGCAAAAGGCACAGTGAGATCGTAACGGAGGCCTTTTTCGGAAATCTGGAGCGCGACTTTGTTTGATTCTTTATTCCCGAAATCATCGGTTTTGACATTGCTTAGAAAATCGCCTGAATTCAGAACTTTAAAAAGCAGCTTATCGCCTTCTTCGCCATATTTTCCGAGCAAAGTCGAAAGGTTTTCCATGGCCGGCGTTTCGATGGGGAGATAGCCGTAAAGCTGAAATACTTTTTTGATGGTATCGAAAATATAGTTTCGTTTCACCATTTCTTCAGGTGTAAAATCCCTTGTTCCGCTGGGTATTGTTGGTTTTTGGACTGCCATTATTTAAAAAATTACAAATTACAAAACTCAAATTACAAAACTCAAACTTATAAGTATTTAAATGATACCTGTTTTTTTTAACAGGTTTTCCAGATAATCTTTTGCAGCAGGATCGTCTTCGGCAGGTGCCCAGGCGGCAAACGATTTTGAAGTTAAAACCGAGTATGGGCCTTCCTTTATTTCGTAGGCCACCGAGCCAGCTTCGAGGGAAGCAAGACTATGATAAGTCCTTTCGGGGATTTCGACGCCATATTTTCCCTCGCGGGCATCAAGAATTGTATGGTCGGTGATATTTCCAGAATCGTCAAAGATAAAAACCACAAAGCGGCCTCTCAAAACAATGAAAACCTCAAATTTATCAGGATTTTCGTGCTTGTGGGGATGGATGTAAGTGCCGGGTTCCATCGCGTTAAGCATCCTGCTAATCGGATCTTCGAGGTTTGGATGAAAATTAAAATTCATCCTCAACCGTGGCGAAGCTTTTGCTTTGGAGGAAGTTTTATCTAAAAAATCATCATTTATCTTTATCATTTCCTGGCTTAGAATTTTGCGCAAAAGTATCCAAAATTGATGAATATTCCCGACTGCAATTCAAGGTTTGGCTTGTTTGGCAAAGTTTTGAAAACGGATTTGGGCGATTTCTTTTTTTTGGTTCGATTTCCTGCGTTTCGTGCCTGTTTCGAGTAAAAATGAAAAAACCCCGCTCCATTACGAAGCAGGGTTTTCATTTACCGGCAAAACCGGTGGTTTTACCTTTCGGTTATTGTAAAATCAATTTTTCGATAAATACCTCGTAGCCAGTGGAAATCCTGAGATAATAAACACCTTTTGCAAGCCCGGTAACATCGAGTGTTGTTGCGGTTTCGGCAGATTTTATGTTTTTCACAACATCGCCAAAAGCGTTCATCATCTTCACATCAAAAGTTAGAGCCGAAATTCCGTTAAACCCAATATTAACAATGTCTTTGGCAGGATTTGGATAAATGTTTGGTGCAACGGAAGTGTTGATTTCGTTCACCGTTAACAGATTCATTGCTTTTACAAGCGAAATTCCGTTGTTTGCAAAATGTCCGTCATTCATGCTTTGGTCAAACTGCAACTGGAAGTTAAATTCGGTAGATGTCTCCGCTTTGAAAATTTTAAACGACATCATTTGGCCTTCCATCAGGCCATCGGATGCCGAAGTATAAGCGTCATCGCCATAAACGGTGAGCGCGCCTGCGCTTTGGCTGCCGTCAATTAGTAACATACCTGCGCACAAACCATCTGTCGCAAAAGCGCCGATTACATCGCCCGGATTGAGCGAACTTGTAACTGATGCCGGGAAAATAATCTGATGCGACGAAGGTGTCGGGATAACTTCACCCCAAATATCCGAACCATCAAAATTTGACGGTGGGTTTACAATTTCCGATTTATTCACAACTTCGGGGAAAGTAATCGAGC
>CAIYZW010000536.1 GCA_903930725.1 uncultured Bacteroidota bacterium | reverse complement strand
TGCAGCCGGGAGGCCAGTTAACCATCACCACCGAAGTCGAAAATTTCCCCGGTTACCCGGATGGAGCGCATGGGCCGGCTATGATGGAAGATATGAAAAAACAAGCCGAACGTTTTGGGACCGAAGTCCGCTGGGGCGAAATTGTTGATGTTGACGTTACAAAAAAGCCTTTTCTGGTTAAAACCGATGATGGCACCGAATTGCTGGCCGAAACAATTATTATTGCTACGGGCGCTTCGGCAAAATGGCTTGGCATCCCATCGGAGCAGGAATACAACGGCTACGGCGTTTCGGCCTGTGCCACCTGCGACGGGTTTTTTTATAAAGGAAAAGTTGTTGCTGTAACTGGTGGTGGCGACACTGCCGCCGAAGAAGCCTCATACCTGGCAAAATTGGCTAAGAAAGTTTACCTGATTCACCGCCGCGATGAACTCCGCGCTTCAAAAGCCATGCAAAACAGGATTTTAAAAACTGCCAACATCGAGCCAGTTTGGAACAGCGTAGTTAAAGAAATCGTTGGGAAAAAAGAAGGCTTTATGAAAGCTGTAACCGGCGTTTTGGTTGAAAACGTGAAGACCGGCGAACAAAAAACCATCGGAATTGATGGCTTTTTCGTTGCAATCGGCCATAAACCCAACTCCGATTTATTTAAAGGAAAACTGGATTTGGACGAAACTGGATATATCATCACAGCGCCGGATTCGACACGCACGAGTGTTGACGGGATTTTTGCCGCCGGCGACATCAAAGACCATGTTTTCCGCCAGGCTGTTACTGCCGCTGGTTCGGGATGTATGGCTGCTCTGGAAGCCGAAAGATTTCTGGCCGACCAGGAATAAAAACAGAAGATGAATTTTTATAGATAATCAAAAGGCGGCCTTGTTTGGGGCAGCCTTTCGGTTTTTTGGTCTATTTCTTTTGGTCGTTTTGGATTTGCCAGGTAGCGTCTAAAGTGATCATCGAGTCAACGCTGATTTTTCGTTTGGCAGCCTTCTTCGTAATTTCTTCCATCCAGTTTTTGTCGGATTTAATATATTCACGAAGTACCAATAGTTTTTCCTGAAAACCGGCATCAACACCCGAAACCGGATTGTTGTTGAGCAAATTGTAAGCTTTTTCGATGAAGCCCCAGCCAAAACCCGGTAAGTTTGCTTCGGTAGCCATAATGATGATTACATCATGTTGCGCAATTTGTGCCCGTAAATCCAACTGGCTTGTTTCTACCGGCGATTTAAAGCTGTTGGGGTAAACCTGGTTGTTGTAATACCAGAAATGATCGTTCGTAAAAGCTTTTGAAATCCCGAAATTAAACATGTCCCAATAATAGCTGTCCGAAATCATCAGAATTGATGGCCGGGTTTTGCCTTCACTGGCCTGAATTTGAAGATTTGGATAGGCCATGTCGAATGTTTTTAGCCTGAATTTGATATTCATTCCATCGGCAATATCGTAATCGCTGATTTTGGGAGGGGCCATTTCTATCTTATCCCAAAACAAATCGGGCATATCAATGTTGCGCATTTTTTCGATATAACGGATTATCGAATCGGCGGCAAGGCTCATGCCGTAATAACTCCAGTGGATGCCGTATTGCGGGTACAGCGGGTATTTTGAACGGCCTTTATTCTCGATAAAATATTTATTGAAATCAATAAAATTAAGACCTAAGCTGCGGGCAAGCTCAATATGCTTTTCGTAATTGGTGATGCCCTTTTCCCGTTTAACATGGTCAGGAAAATATTCGGGATAAAAAGAACCTTTGCCTGCCGCAAAAACCAGGATGATGTTTTTGTTTTGTTTGGCAAGAACCTCTTGAATGAACCTGAGCTTTTGCATCCGGTGGCTGATGCTGTCGGTTCCGATAAAATCGGTGCCATAATAAGCTTTTACGTAGTTTTCTTCGTAAAGATAATTATTCTTGCCAATGATTACGCCGTTGGCCTTGGCCTTATTAAAAAGGCTAAAAGCAATCTGGTTGTTGATGCGCACGAAGAGATTTCTAAAACCAAAAGCTTCGTTTAAATAGTTTTCCTGTTGCTCCTGAAACTCGCCGGTAAACCAGCCGTTAAACGAAAAGACAGGTTCCTGGGGTGCTGTTACCGAGCCTTTAAGAGGCGCAAGTTCCATCAGGTGAAACTTTTCCTGAAAAAAAGGAACAATCAGAATGAGCATAATTCCAAAAAACAAACCGCCTCTTATTTTGATATTTAAGTCTTTCATCGTTAAAATCTGAAATAAATAAACGGGTTAAAACCAAAAGCGGTTATCGAAGCCAGCGATAAAATGAGAAGCCCGACGGTTAAAACCGAAAGTGTAAAATGCCGTTTTGTCGAATAATCTTCAAAGTAAACGGCATCCTGGATTTTTTGCCCTTTGCCGGAATAGACGAAGAAAGCAAAGAAAACCGCCAGGGCGAAAAATGT
>CAIYZW010000535.1 GCA_903930725.1 uncultured Bacteroidota bacterium | reverse complement strand
TGATGGGCTACGAAAGCGGTTATTCAAACGAAAAACCACTGCATAAAGTCACGCTCGACGCGTATTACATTGCAAAGTTTGAAGTTAGCCAGGAACTTTGGCAATTGGTTACCGGTAAAAACCCTGCGCATTTTAAAGATTGTTCCAATTGTCCCGTCGAAATGGTTTCATACCACGATGCCGCGGATTTTATTGATCGTTTAAACCGCTTGTCGCGGCAATCGTTTCGGCTGCCAACCGAGGCAGAATGGGAATTTGCTGCAAAGGGAGGCTCAACAAAGAAAAAGACCCGTTACAGCGGCAGCAATAAAATTGATGAAGTGGCCTGGTATTCGAGAAACGCAGGCGAAAGGCCTCATCCTGTCGGGTTAAAACTACCCAATGCACTTGGAATTTTTGATATGAGCGGCAATGTTTTTGAATGGACGCAGGACTGGATGGGACGATATAAACACAATGACCAAATTAATCCAAAAGGAGCCACAAAGGGAAAAACAAAAGTTGTCAGGGGCGGATGTTGGTACGATACTAACGATGGCTGTAGGATCCATTGCCGGGTTGAGGTGGAACCCTCCGAAAAAAATGGATGTCTCGGCCTCCGCCTGGCGCTTGACGGATCATTTAATGGTTCATCAAAATAATCCTCTGTGTTATTCTCAATGTCGGATAATCATTTTCTTTACTTTACACCGGTTAAACCGGATAAAATAAATACCCGCCGGCCAGCATGAAACATCAATCAGCACTTCGCTTTCGACACTACCTTCGATTAACTTTTGCCCCAAAGTATTGATGATTTGAAAACTGCTTATTCCAGATTTATTTTCATATAAAATCCTGAAAAAGGTATTTGCCGGATTGGGGAATACCGAAAAGCAATCTGTTGGATTTATAGGAGTGGTTATTCCGGTTGAGCAGTTAAAATCGTTAAAAGAAGTGGCCGGAAGCGGATTAAAAGCTCCGGTTCCGTCCGGGCAGCGGCCTACCGAAATATCGGCAGTTTGTGCGCCAAAAGTGAGGCTGTCGAACACCAAATCTGCGCCATCGCTCAGCATCAAAACCTCGCCGTTTGCCGATAATTTAAAGTTGCAGTGATAAATGGTGTCGGTGTTGTCCTCTTCATCGGCCCAGACAATCAGAAAACCATTGGGCTGGATGATCGTGTTTTCGGCAAATGCAAATTTTGCAGGATTTGAAAAATCATCTGTAAGGTACAAGCCAAAAAGGTTAACCGGGCTTTCGGTGGTGTTATAAAACTCAATCCAATCTTCGTGGCTGCCCAATTCGTTGATGGTGTCGTTATTGTTTTTGGCAAGAAATTCATTAATCACAACCTGGCCGGGTTCGGTAATCTGAACCGTTGCATTAATCGTGTAAAACTCATGTTCGGCCCGCTCCGGCGAAAAGATTGCCGCGTCGTTGTTTTCGGCATAAATATAATATTCGGCCTGCAAAGAACTCATCGTAAAGGATGCCCCAAAAATATTATCGTTGGCCAAGGTGTCGTTGTGGGCGCCATCGTCGTACATCTGTATTTTTTCAAATTTCTGCGCTTTATTGGTGCGGTAGCCTAAAAATACGGCATCCTGACTTGCCAGAATAACTTTTGCAGTAATGGTTAGTTCGGTGTTAAACGCCGGATTTGGGTTGCCGGGATTTACGGATAAAATTGCCGGTGGAACTGCCGAAAATTCCGGTGTAGCCAGCAAATAAGCAACCCGTTCATCCATCAGTGTTGCGATTCCCGGAACCACATAATTCCCGATGGTAACATTTCCGCTCATTCCATTTACAAACTGGTCGTAACTGTAAAACTTATTTTCGTCCGATTGCACGGCTGTGTCAATCATTGCCTGCAATTGCTGTGCGGTGGTTTTGTAACTTTCCGAAGCAAAACTTTCGTTGGTAATCGTGCGTAAATGGGCAATGTACTTCTTTTTATAAACAGGGTTTGCCAGGATGTTTTTTATCAAAGGCCAATCGCTGTCAGTGGCATGGAGCAGCGGGGTAAGATGCTGCATATTTGTTACCAATAAACTTCCGCTTCCTCCGCCCGGGCTTCCTGCAAAAGGAAAACCGCCAAAAGCCATATTCAAATCCCAGACTATCGGGTTAAAATGGCCGGTGTTATCTTTATAGAGATAATGATTTTGCGAAAACCAGCCGCTGTAACTATCCAGATTTACAAGGATATTGTTAAAGGCAATCATCCAGATGGCGCGGTCAACGTCAATGGTTTCGGCAAGATTTGC
>CAIYZW010000534.1 GCA_903930725.1 uncultured Bacteroidota bacterium | reverse complement strand
GTTCGTGAGAAGTTCATATCTGTGGCTGATGCAAAGACTTTGGTGCCGGTAAATTTTTCGAGAGACAGCCACGAAGGCGAATATTTCGCAAAAGAAACCATTGATTTTGACTATAAGAAATCGAAGATTTATTGCCAGACCGAAAATTCAAACAAGCCACTTTTGACCAAGACACTCGACCTGAATGGCTTTGTCCTGGATGTCCAGACAGCAGTTTATTACGCCAGAACCCTTGATTTTAAGGTAATGTATGTTGGCCAGCTCATACCTTTCAAAATGATAATTGACGGTGAAGTTTACGATTTGCACGGCAAATATCTCGGAATAGAAAACATCGAGAATTATGATGGCAAAATTTATCGCTGCCATAAGTTTTCGGCTTTGCTGGTTAGTGGGACAATCTTTAGCGGTGGTGAAGATTTATTTGTTTGGTTTACCGATGATAAAAACAAAATACCTATCCTTGTCGAAGCCAAAATCCTTGTTGGATCAGTTAAAGCGGTGTTTACGGGTGCTAAAAACCTGGCATTTCCTTGTACTTCGCTGGTAAATTAATTCTGAGATAATCTGAATCAGGAATAATGAGGACAGTAAGATCGGAGATACCTCTTAAAATTGCTTTTCTACCAGCTCACAGGCGAGGCTTTTATTCAGACTTTTGCCATTGGTCGCCAGATTTTCACTTTCAACAAAGGCTTCGTCTTGCAGGAGAAGCGACTCCGAAATAATCTCGGCAATGTCTTTTACAGGAATTGTACCCGATTTTGCAAATGTTTTTTTGCATAAAGGGCAGGAAGTTGCCAAAATATCAGGATGGCCTGCTGTTAATGTTTCGATGGCATCTTTCATAATAAGGTCGGCCTGAGCTGCCGTTAGCTGGAAACTCCCAAGACTATTGCCGCAGCACAACGAATGTTCTTTTTCATCCCTGGATTTGATGAGATTTCCTGATTTTTCGAGCAACAACCTGGGTTCATCATAAATTCCATTTCCTCTTCCGAGTTCGCAAGGATCGTGATAAACAAAGTTAACTGGTTGTTTTTCAATATTTATTTTCCCCTGATCAGCCAAACCAAGGATGAATTCCGAGTGATGCAGGATTTCGATGTCAAGTTTGTAGTCTTTTTTGAAAACTTTTAGACAAATAGGGCAGGAGGTTACCAGCGTTTTTGCCCCGGAGTTTAAAATCATCTTTCGGTTGTATTCGATCAGTTGACGTGCGGAATCATTTTCGCCGGCAAGAATCAGCGGTCTTCCGCAACATACGCCGCCATCTTCGTCCATAAACCAATAATTTATTGTAGCCTGGTCAAGGATATTTTTCATGGCTTTTTTAATGCCAGGTGTAAGATGGGTCATACATCCTGCAAAGAAAACCACATCGGTGCGGATGGTTTCAAAAGCAGGTAAATAGCCGAAAACCGCATTATCGGCAGTTAGCTCTTTACGTGGGATAAGCCGTAATTTTTTTATATCAATCCCCACCGGGCAAAACTCTTCGCACCGCCCGCATTGCAGGCAATTCATGGCAAGTTCCGGTGTTAGCTCATTATTTTTTAAAGCCTGCAAAATATAAACAGGTTGCGCGCCGTCGGTGCCGGCAACTGTAAGCTGGCATTGGTCAATACAAATTCCACATCGGGAACACGACAAGATTTCGGCCTTGCTAAAACCCGAAAATTCATTACCGGTTTTAATCTCATAATTTCTGAGGAAAATCAGGAACATTTCGGTTGGAATGTGCATGTAGCGCGAAAAAGGCAAGGCCACGAAAAATATACCCAGCGAAAGGCTGTAAGCCCACCATGCCGGGTACATCAGGCTTTGCAGTGGAAGAAATCCGGCAAAAAAATCGCCAAGATTGCCGGTAAGATAATGGCCTGAATGGTAAACTCCGCTGGTAAAACTTTCGGCCAGAAGCCTGAATGGGAATATCAGCCACAAAGCGGTTAAGGCCAATTTGTCGCCCAATCTGGTCTTTGTCGTTTTCTTTAATCCAAAAACACTCGATTTAAATCTTTTAAAAATAGCCAGACCTAACCCTGTGAGTATGAAAAGCAGGAAGGTATCCATTAAAAAACAATAGGTCCTCGAATAGAAAAAATGGGGATCGTGTGGCTCGAAAAATTTGAAAAAAATGGCGTAATGCAGCGGGTTAAAAAAATCCTTGGTGAACGACAAGGTTCCGATTTTTCCAAAAACTATTAGCAAAAACCAGCCCAGCGCAAGGCTCATATGCATGTAACCAAGCATGGGATTCACCTTAAAAACTTTCCGGTGCAAAAGGCTTTCCATAAATACCTCTTTTGTTGCCGAAAAGGTTTTTGCAGTAAATAATCCTTTTCTGATTTTGAGAAGATCTGGTTTGCTTAATT
>CAIYZW010000533.1 GCA_903930725.1 uncultured Bacteroidota bacterium | reverse complement strand
GCTGTTACATAATATTCGTACTGGGTTCCGTTTACAACGTTGGCATCGTGATAGGCGTTATTTGTTGGAGAAGCTATCAGTACATTGTTTTTATAAACTTTATAATTATCAACATCAACCATCTGATCCCATTGAAGATCAACAGAATTGTTTCCCGGAATAGCTACAAGATTTTGTGGTGGAGTAATCTGATCGGACATCGTAACTACAGCAGCCAGAATTGCTTTGGTAAAGACACCTGCCTGCTCTGCATTGTTATAGCTTGGTCCAATAATATCGTTTGATGTATGAATATATGGGCTGTAGTTTTGTGAATCTTCAAAAGGAAAAATCCCCATAAAACCGGCATTGTTAAAAGAAGTATGGTCGCTGTCGCCACCAGATAAAGCTCCCGGGCCTACAATGAAATCAGGTAAATAAACTGAACAAACCTGTGTATAAAATTCGACCAATGGCTGAGCCGATTGAGGAGCAATAACATCAGTATGAATAGGGTCTCCGGATTGGAGATAACTGGTCATATCCATGTTAAAATAGCCAAGGATGTTCATGCCTTGCTGTGCACATCTGTCGGCATACGCGTGGCTGCCATACAACCCGTATTCTTCACCAGAAAAAGTACAGAAAATGATGGTACGGTCAAAATCATATTGGCTCAATATCCTGGCAATTTCCAGAACACCAGCAGTTCCGGAGGCATTATCATCAGCACCTGGTTCGGCACCAGAATAGGTGTATGAATCGTAATGGCTTCCCAAAACCACAAATTCGTCGGGGTATTTCGTTCCAAGTTTTGTTGCAATAACATTGTCGCTGGCAGGATTTGACATTGGAAAATCCATAATTTCAACAGATAAACCCATGCCTTCAAACTGTTCTTTTAACCAGTTTTGAGCTAAAATACTTTGTGGTTTATAGGCATTTCGAGTTGTGTAATCCTGCAGATGTTGCACGGAAGCTGTTAAATTGGTTGGGCTAACCATCCCGAGCAAGTCAACGATAAACGGATCCGGATCGAGCCTGTTTTTGGTGTTTGCTACCAGAGGTGAAGGCAAAGTAACCTGCTTGTTATAAATCCGCACCATACCATCGTTTTTGGCAGGGATCATTTGTCCATGTGCGGTTTCATCAGTTTTAACCACCAAAAAATCACCGCCATCATAAAGTACATCTGCAACTCCTGAAAGTTGCGTTAAATATTGCGACCTGTTCTGGTTTTCGAGATAAACCAGGTAATAGCTTGAATTACCCTGCCAGGCATTTTTATCGAGCTGGATAATGCCAGGTTTTGGATTTCCATCCAAAGTTGCAATTACAAACTGGTCTTTAAAAAAGTTGATTGTTAGTGCCGGGTTGTCGAATAACCCTTTGGCTTCGTTGTAGCTGTTGGTCTTGATCAAAACCAGATCAGACGCAAAGATCTGAATTGCAAACAAGTTAATGAGTAACAAAAAATAAAATCGTTTCATAAAATGAATGAATTAGTAATTAAATATGTAAGTATCTGATATTCCCCGGCAAATTTAATAGAATTTTAACTGCCTGCCCGAAATTTGAAAACTCATTTAGACTAAATTTCCCGAAGAATATTGTAAAGACCGACTTCGGACGAAATGTTGCCTCAAAAACCGTGTAAAATGAAAGAATAATATGGTAACCGAGAATCCGCTTATAGGCTCTTATTTTGAAATTGATGTTTTTTTGGCAGAAATCACAAAAGTCAAATCTCAAATGACAAATTAGATCAAGGAAATGTTTGAGTTTTGTTTTTTGCTATTTGTTATTTCTGGTTTATCCAGGTTAGGATAATTAGCTTTAATGACAGTTTGTTTGGTTTGCTATTGCCAGATGAAAAAATATGATTGCCAAAGCAACGAAATTTCCACTGCAAAACTGTGGACAACTTCATTTTACCCGCATTTCATCAAACCG
>CAIYZW010000532.1 GCA_903930725.1 uncultured Bacteroidota bacterium | reverse complement strand
GTCAGGAGTTGACAATACTTTAAAAGAGCCATCCTCATTCATCCGCATCTGAACGATGGAAACCTGGTATTTTGCCGTATCATTGCCTGTATTTGCAAGTGTAATTTCCTGGGCCTTCAAATTTCCCTCAAAAATCACCCTTCGGGGAAGCATCAATAAATTCCCTTGTGCCAGTGTTTCATAACCAGAGGCAAGGATAAAAAGGGCGAACATGGTGAAGCCCTTCAGAAAACAAAGAATCCGGAAGTATCCGGAATTTCTGACAGATAAACCTGGAAGTTGCATACTTCTTTAAATTTAGTTTCCGGTAACTTGACTGTTTGTCAGCCAAAAAAGAGCACCAGATTATCTTTCCTGGTTGGATTAATCAGTTGTAATTTACAGTCACATCCATGGGTGTAACCGAAACAAACACACCGGCCAATAATTCAGAGTCCGAATCCAGAATGGGGTCACAGTCGAATGAACGCACGATCATGGTACCATTTCCCATGGGCACTGTGTAAGGGGTCGGGGAAACTGTAAATTTAAAAGTATAGGCTGTGGATCCGGTCACATTGAAAGATGCGGCGGTAAATGTGCCCATGGTGACCGGAAGGGTTATATTTGAAGCTGAGGCCTTGACTTCTGCCGGAACCAGTTCGATAGAACCGGCTATGATGATGGCCACCTGATCAAAATTCAGGTCAACAGACTTTGTCAAAGTGATTGGCTCAACAACAGTTGCCCGTGCATATGTACCCGCAGAACCCGGCTGTGAAAGTACGATCGATGTACTACTCGTCAGAATAAAAATGAATATCGAAATCCGTTTGACCATCTTTTGCCTGTGTTTTGATTTTCAGTATAAATGTACGCAATTTTTATCAGGAATCCACGGTTTTTGACATATTGGCAAAAAGTCAAAAAAAAAGAAACGCTGGAATTTACAGCGTTTCTTTCCGGGATAATTAATTAGTTATAATTTACGGTCACATCGAAAGGAACAGCTGACACATAAACTCCTGATTGCTGATTGGCTGCAACGGTAACATCAGCACCAACATAAAGTGTCTCAGTGCCTGAAAGATTCAACTCACCGGTGGGCGTAGGCGTACTGGTAAAGTTGTTCACGATCATGGTTTCGCCCCCGGTACCCGTTGTATTTGTAATGACCAGGTCAGTGGACGGAAGTAAGATTGAATAGGTGCTCTCAGGCACCCCCGATATTGCAAACTCTGCAGCCGTTACAGTTCCGGCCACGGCCGGGAACGTCACGCCTCCAACCTGCGAGCGTAATGCGGCACTTGTTGGTTCAAGGGTAACAACACCTTGTGTTCCACTTACCGACAAATTTCCGAAGTTTAAATCGACTTGCTTATCAATTCCGATTGGAGCAATAATGGTGGCCGTTGCAGTTGAATTATCAGTTACCTGTGCTTGTGCCGTAACTGCAAAAATGATGAGCAATGAAGCCACTGCGAATAATCTTGTAAAGTTTTTCATGGTTTTTGGTTTTTTAAAGTGCGAATTATTGGGTTTATTTTACTGTTCTCGAAATTATTTGTATATTTTTATTACTCATTCGTAAAATATTTTATCATCAATGTCCGTTTACAAAGATATACGAGAAAAAAAGTTTACACAAT
>CAIYZW010000531.1 GCA_903930725.1 uncultured Bacteroidota bacterium | reverse complement strand
GGATCGCCGAGATGGCAAGCCGCACAACCAAGTGCCAATGGATTATGTGCAGGTGAAAAGCCGGTCATCTGAAAGTGGCAAGCCAGGCAGCCTTCAGTTTTTGCACCCGAAAGTTGCAAATCAGTTAGAAGGTTATCCGGATAAGCGTTTAGAGGAATTGGCGCAAACCTGAGCGGGAAGCAGGTTTCCTGAACCTTCCATGTCCATTTCCAGTTTTCACCCCTGAAAAACCAGGCAATGATTGTCAATCCAACATAAATAAAAAACGAATAAAGGATAAACCGTTTAACGATGGTTGCAATTTTTTCGTCAAGCTTTGGAAGATAAAAAATCAGTGTAAGAAAAAGAAGAATAACCGCAAAAATCCAGGCAGGATGGCTCATCCAGAAAAGAATTTCCTGCAAACCAACAAAATACCAGGGGCCTTTTAAAATTACGCTTTGATTGTTATTTAATGGTGCGGCCAGGAAAAAACTGATGATAGCCACAAAAATGACCGTCCATAGAAAGCTGCTGATTTTTGTCCAGATGGTTTTGGCGTGTTCGAGGATAATGATGAAAATAAAAATGGTTGCTGTGGCGATGTGATGCACGTAAATCAACTGGAAAGTACCGTCCGGGCCAAGCAGGCTGTATGAAAGAAGATTTCCGGCAAATGGAATTCCCGAAATCAGCGCATCAATAATGCGGCGGGCTTGCAGGCTGTCGGTGTCGGCCTTGAGGATGAAACCTGAAATCATCACATAAAACACAAACAGTAAACTCAAACTCAGCCGGAACCAGAGTCCGTTTTTCATTTTTTTTGATTTTTCATCTTTCAGAAAAACCCAGGTGTGAAGCAGGGTAAAAATCAGGAAAAACTGCGCACTCCAATAATGCACATTTCTGAAAAACACCCCACCCGGATTAAAAATCATCATCGAAGTTAATGATTCAAAAGGCCGGGAAACATCATAAGGAATGGCCAGGAAAACCCCGCTCAAGGCGCAAATCAGCAAATTGGCGACAGCCAGCGCACCGTAAGTGTCGATCTTGAAAATCCGCAATATTTCCCAAAATTTTCGCAAGGTATTCCGCTTTATCAATTTCATTGTTCAAAAACAAACCTAACAGGTTTTACCCCGATAGCTATCGGGGCTGGTAGGTTTCGGTCATTATTTAATTGTTATTCAACCTCTTCAATCATAATTCTAAATCTGAAATCATCATTCATAAATCATCAATCTAAAATCTCAAAACAGTTTCCTGATTTGAATTAACTGACGTAAAATCAATTTTTGTTAGCGAATTTATGGCCGGACCTTTTAAAGGTTTTCCGTTCAGGCCATATTCTGAGCCATGACACGGGCAGATCAGCCGGTCATTTTCGGCTTTATTAATCTGACAACCCAGGTGCGTACATTTCGAGGAAAGTAAATCAATTTTTTCACCGGATTTTACCAAAATTACGTTTCCAAAAAAATGTACGCCATCCGGCAAGTCCTGTCGAACGGCTATTTCGTGGGGCTGCGATGAGATTTCTTCCTTTTTATTATTCACTGTAACCTGCCAGATCCTGCCAAGCGGAATTAACAAAACCAAACCTGCCAACCGTAAAAATTGCTTTCGGCTGATTTTGCTCTTCTTAAAATTTGGGTGTGACTGATTTTCCATGAAACGCCAATGATCAGCGCAAAAATAAGGATTTATCGGAGGCAAGACAGATTGTGGCGAATATATCTCATTTCATCGAATTGCCCGTCGCCTTTTGTTTTTAGGTGCATTTGCCTTACTTTCGCACAGCCAAAAAATGGAGGGCACAATTTTAAAATTCGGAAAATAAAAATCGAAAGACTTTCAAAACCAGTATTTTGGCGTATCTCCAAATAAATTATGAAAATGAACGAAAAACATGTTTCGATAATCGCTGCCGAGCTAAATATTGATGCCGGCCAGGTTTTCAGGACAATCCAGCTTTTCGAAACCGGCGCAACCATCCCATTTGTTGCCCGTTACCGGAAAGAAGCAACCGGTGGCCTCGATGAAGTTGTCCTTGCAGCCATCCGCGACCGCAAAGAAAAACTCGAAGAAATTGATAAACGTCGCGAAAGCATTATCAAATCGCTCACCGAGCTTGAACTGCTTACGCCGGAGCTTGAGAAACAACTGATTTCGGCCGCCACCCTTGCCGAACTCGAGGATATTTACCTCCCGTACAAGCCAAAACGCAAAACCCGCGCAAGCATCGCCATCGAAAAAGGACTTGAGCCATTGGCCAAATTCCTCATGAAGCAGGATTTTATGGATATTGAGCGTGAAGCACGAAAGTTTTTCAGCGAAAAAACGGGTATTTCGACCATTGATGATGCCCTCGCAGGCGCCCGTGATATTGTGGCCGAATGGGTTAACGAAAACCTGATTGCCCGCGACCGGCTCCGGAAATTGTTTAACCGCGACGCTTTTATCACCTCAGAGGTGATTAAAGACAAAGAGGATATTGCCGATAAATACAAAGTTTACTGGGATTTTGAAGAACAGATTACAAAAGCGCCTTCGCACCGGGTTCTGGCAATTTTCCGTGCCGAAAACGAAGGTTTGCTTCGCGTGAAAGTCGCGCCAAACGAGCAAAATGCCATCAACATTCTTGAAAGGACATTTTTAAAGAATGATGGAGATGCTGCCCGGCAGGTTCAGTTGGCAGTTAAAGATTCATATAAAAGATTGTTGCAACCTTCGCTGGAAACCGAGTTCCGTAATCTGGCCAAAGAGCGCGCCGACATTGAAGCCATCCGTGTTTTCACTGATAACCTGCGGCAACTTTTGATGGCGCCACCTTTGGGACAAAAAAACGTGCTGGCCATTGACCCTGGTTTCCGCACAGGATGTAAATTAGTCTGCCTCGACCGGCAAGGAAAATTGCTGCACAACGAAACCATTTATCCGCATCCTCCCCAAAGTGAAGTAAAACAAGCGATTAATAAAATTGAACATCTTGTAAAAGCTTATAAAATCGAAGCCATCGCCATTGGCAACGGTACTGCAGGTCGCGAAACTGAGCGATTGGTCGGGCACATCCGTTTTGACCGTGAAATCATTGCGGTAATGGTGAACGAAAACGGTGCTTCGGTGTATTCGGCATCGTCGGTTGCCCGCGAAGAATTCCCGGAATATGATGTCACGGTTCGTGGCTCGGTTTCGATTGGGCGCCGGCTGATGGACCCGCTTGCTGAACTCGTGAAAATTGATCCGAAATCCATCGGCG
>CAIYZW010000530.1 GCA_903930725.1 uncultured Bacteroidota bacterium | reverse complement strand
TTATTTACAACACCTTACAAAGGCCTGTTTTGGAAAAAAAATTCCTGACAACGATTATTTGTTACCGGTTTTCCTGCTGAAATTGTGACACACACGTCCAATTTTACCCTTTTTCGGATGAAAAAATGGAGTGGATAACCTCCAAAAGGAGCGGAGTTATTTCAGGAAATGAAAAATTTGGTGGTCAGACAAGGAAGTTTCCTACGTCTTTTAGGATGCAATTTTTATCATCATACCCATCTTTTTGAGTTTTAGCCTGCTTCCTGCATGGAGCACAGTTGAGAGCGATAATACCCCGGTTTAAGCCCGGTAACCTGCTCAAAGGCATTATAAAAGCTTTGTTTTGACCCAAAACCGCAATCACTTCCGATGGCATCAATCTTATAATTATTATAGCTGGCATCTTCCAATCTCTTTCTGGCCTCTTCGATCCGGAAGGTGTTGGTAAAGGAGTTGAAATTGGAGTTATTGTAAGTTTTCAGGGCAAGTGCGATGGCTTTTTGAGAGGTGTTCAGTTTTTCAGCTACCTCATCAACTCTTAGTTTCGGGTTAAGATAAGGCTTTTCGGCATTGAACCAGTTGATCATCTGTCCGACAAGCATATCTGTATCAGGCAATAAAGGTTGTTCGTTTTCATTGATGTCTTTTGCTGCCTGGGTAGGGCTGAGATGCTTTTTACGGATTTTAATTTCTTCTTTATAGCGTTTTATAAGCACCTCGTATGCGTATGCCCTATCGAGGTGTAACCTGTGGTTTTTCCAGAACATAATCGCCAGAAACAACAGAGCTGCAAGCATTATACCGATGATAATCTGCCTGTAAAATAACTGTTCCTTATCCTTCTGAATTTCATTTTTCAGGATTGTGTTTTCAAGCACCTTTTTTTCGGCTTTCGATAGCTTTTCCAGATTCTCTAAAGCCGCTTTGTTGTCCTCGGCAAGGATCGTTTCATTGATTTCTCTCACCCGTTCCGAAACGTCATAAGCATTTTTGTAGTCACCCATATCCTGGTAATCTACTTTGAGATTCCGCAAAAGTTTCAAAGTAAGTGATTTGAAACCTAAAGAGTCGGCTAATTGCACTGCCAGTTTATCATATTTTGTTGCTTCAGGCAGATTTCCCTGCTTGATGTAAACCGAGGCATACCCGCTGTACACCCGTGCAATACCGGCAGCCAGCTTTCTCTCCCGGCAAATCTGGAGCACCTTGTCGTATTCGGCAATGGCTTTAGCGTATTGCTTCTGGTCGAGGTACAGGTTGGCAATATTGTAAAAAACTGCAACCGGAGGACCGGATGTGTCGTCCGGATTATGAAGCGAAATCGCTTTGCGGTAACATGCCATTGCACTGTCGGGATTGATATTGCGGTACATCACACCCATATTAAGCCAGGCTGTCGTCAATCTGGATGTATCATGGACGCGTTCGAGGTTGCTGATTGCCTTTTTATAGAATTTGGTTGCATTTGTTTTGTCGTTCATCTCATTATAATTGTCGGCTATGGTAGTGCACACCCAACCGAGGGCATTTAAACTATCGAGATTTTCGAAAATAGTAAATGCTTTCATTAGATATTCGTGAGCCTTGATATTATTTTTTTTGCCCAAGAGCAGCATCCCATAACGTCCGTATGCGGCAGCTAAATTTAATTCGTCTTTTAACTTTTCATAGCAGGTGGCTGTCTCCTGAATGTAGGTTTCGGCCTGGATATAATCCTCCGTGTGGATAAATAATTCACTCAGCTCGAACGAAATCTGAGCCAGTGCCAGGGTATCGGAAGCGCTGACTGCAATATTCAGGGTTCTTTTATAAATGCTGATGGCTGAGTCGGAATTGTCTTTGTCCCCCCAGAAATCCGCTTTGATACGCATCAGAGGGATGATTGCCGTGTCGTTTTCGTTTGCTTTAGCGAGGAACCCAATGGCTGAATCGGCATAAATCAGGCAACTGTCTGATTTTTCAGCGGCATATTTCTTCGCTTTACTAACATACCTATCAAAGGCTTCCTTCCTTTGCTGTGAAGAATAATTACTATCGCAGGAAGAAAAAATGACCATGAAACCGGATGATAATCCGATTAAAAAAATGAATGCTTTATTGAATTTTTTCATCATTGTTAGCGCTTCGTTTATACAAAGCACAAAAGTAGCATAATAACGATGCATGGTTAAATCTTGTCCAAAAAACCTGAAGGTTTGAAAAGAAATAACTATTGTATCACCAATCATTTGATATAGGTGTTATGGGTATTATTTCTTCTTTTCTTTTTTCTGACGCTGTCAGGTGCTACGCACGCTGACAGGTCTCTGGTTACGTAAACCTGACAACGTCGTAAGACCTGACAGCGTTTTTTGGATAATGTGTTGTTTAGACGCTGTCAGGTGCTGCGCACGCTGACAGGTCTTTGGTTACGAAACCCTGTCAGCGTCGTAAGACCTGAGGGTGTTTTTTAGATATTGTGTTTTTTAGACGCTATCAGGTGCTGCGCAAGCTGACAGGTCGGTTGTTACCTTCGGCTGGGCGGCATTTGTAATGCCGACCAAATTTTCGACGCTGTCAGGTGCTGCGCACGCTGACAGGTCAGCAGTCAACCAGATAATAAT
>CAIYZW010000529.1 GCA_903930725.1 uncultured Bacteroidota bacterium | reverse complement strand
TGATCGCCGATAAAAACTTGCGGATAAATGTAAACATGATCCCCGATCGTACAATTTTTTCCGATGACTGAATACTCACCAACAGAAACACCATCGCCAAATGAAACGGTGGGGTGAATGGAACATTTTTCGGAAATTCCGGTCAATGCCGGACGCATGGTTCCGAACATTTCAAGCAGTCCGGCAAATGCAGAGTAGGCATCCGCCACCCGGATCAAAGTGTTGGAAATTGGTGAATTCAGCGCAAAATCCAGATTGACAACAATAATCGATGCCTTGGTTTCATAAACAAAGGGGATGTATTTTGGGTTGGCCAGAAACGTCATCGTTCCCGGTATGCCCTCATCAATTTTCGATAGATTGTTTACCCTGATGTTTGGGTCTCCTTCAACAATTCCATTCAGAAACCCGGCAATCTCGCTGGCAGTAAATTCCATTTATTCTTCCTGTGGGTTTTAAGGCTAAAAATCGCCGCAAGTTACCAAAAAAATCGGAATCATAAAGGGCAATTTTTTAAACTGTCTAATAATTAGTGATTTATATCTTTTGGATAGTACAACAGATACTTGCTGACCGTGGTAGGCATCGTTGCTTTGTTGAGTTGTTCCGAAGCTCTTGATATATCGGTCAACTCATTGGATTTCCATTTGATCATAATCCTGTCATGAAGCGGATTGTAGGCTTTGTTTTCGACCCGTTCGCATGTGAAATAGTAATGAATATCGGTTTCATTCAGACCATACTGACGCATTGTTTGTTGTCTGATCGCTTCAACATAAACAGGATCAAATGGTTCCGATTGCATTTCGACGCGGAACAGCTTTCGGTTTACCAGGTTGGCAGAGAGGTTGGATAAAATTTGATCAGAATGTGAACACCAGGCCTTTATCGCAGAAAAAATGTCAAAATCATCCAGTTGGGCAAAATATTCAAGCCACAATGGATTCGATTCAAAATCGGTTTTCGAGGGATTTGAAAATAAAAACCGCTTTAAAACCGGAGTGGCGAACATATCTATACCGCCTTCTGCCAGATACTTGGCCCGTTTTAAAACATTCACAAGCAGCTGATCTGCTGCAATGACAGTTTTATGCAGATAAACCTGCCAGTACATAAGCCGGCGGGAAATCAGAAATTTTTCAATCGAATAGATCCCTTTTCCTTCCACCACCAACTCATCTTCATGAACGGTGAGCATTTTGATGATCCGATCGTAACCGATCACTCCTTCGGCAACCCCGGTAAAAAAGCTGTCACGGGCCAGGTAATCCAGCCGGTCCATGTCCAGCTGGCTGGAAACCAGTTGATGAAGAAATAATTTGGGGTAATTGTTGTTGAAAATGGCCTGGGCCGTATCGAGCGAACCGTTGAAAAACCTGTTCAGGGCTGCAATGAACAATTCCGAAAGCTCCTCATGGGGCAAATCCCGCACAAGCGTTTGTTCGAGCGAATGGGAATAGGGGCCATGCCCGATATCATGGAGCAGAATGGCAATTGTAAGCCCTTCCGCTTCCTGTTCGGTGATTTCAATCCCCTTGGACCGGAGCACGGCAATGGCCTGCATCATCAGGTGCATGGATCCCAGCGCATGTTGAAAACGTGTGTGTTGGGCAGAAGGATAGGTGTAA
This sequence comes from uncultured Bacteroidota bacterium, assembly GCA_903930725.1. Classification (GTDB taxonomy): domain Bacteria; phylum Bacteroidota; class Bacteroidia; order Bacteroidales; family 4484-276; genus CAJATL01. Next base: position 513 of record CAIYZW010000529.1, on the reverse strand, counting down.
TTGGTCAACCCGAGCTGCTTTATTCTTCGCAGGCGCTGAAACCATGGGTGTTCAATGACATCAAAAACCAGGGGATTGGGAATGGTGATGATCCCATAAACCGGGTCGTTGATAATTTTGAGTTTATTTGAAGTAAACAAGTCGTTTCTATTTGTTAAAGAAATGTAAAAAGAGGGCTGTCGACACAATAAAAGCAAACTTACGACATTTATTTAATCAAACGAATATTATGGATAGAATCACCATTCTCTGGGTTGACGATGAAATCGACCTGCTCAAACCACATATAATTTTTTTGAAAGAAAAAGGATACGAGGTACTTACCGTGAATAATGGTCAGGATGCAATTGAAATGATCAGGGGCAACAATTTGGACATCGTATTTCTGGATGAACAGATGCCTGGAATTTCGGGCATTGAAACCCTGGCCAGGATCAAGGAAATTCAACCTTCGCTCCCGGTGGTCATGATCACCAAAAGCGAAGAGGAGAGCATCATGGAAGATGCCATTGG
>CAIYZW010000528.1 GCA_903930725.1 uncultured Bacteroidota bacterium | reverse complement strand
TCCATCCATTTATTTATTTCGGAAGTCTTGATAAGCAAAGAATCATTAAAATCCATGCCATCAAAATAATGGCTTATCAGGTTGTAAATCCGATCTGTTTCGGTGCCTTCGAACGGAATTTGCGGCACAAAATGGAAGCCGTAAAGCGTACTTACAAACAATGTCCTATCCAGTTTGGTTTGATCTTTCAGCCATTGGTTGTAAGTTTGCCGGCGTTTTTCATACTCATCAATACCTTCCTTATAAAATTTCGATTTTGTATCATCATAATTCATCAGGAAATTCTGCAAAAGCCCGAGTTTTTCCTTTCGTTTTCCATTTTCGGCCGAAAACCGAACAAAGGCGGAATTTTCGTTTTCACCCTCCTGAAACCAGGTGCTGTCGGCATTGTTACAGTAAACCGGACTAACCCAAAGCTCTAAATCCTGGTTATAGATAAAAATATATTTTTCTGAAGGATAAGGGGTGCTTGCTTCGGTTTCTTTGTAATCGAACCGTAAAACGAACTCTCCTGGAAGTGATGCTTTTGCCACCATGATTTTGGCTGTTTGCCCGTTTTTGATTCCTGTAACCTCGGTAATGGGCTTAAACGTCCGGGAAGACAACCCCAATAGACTGATTTTGCTTTCGTAAACCCCACGAAGATGAATGGTGATATTAACCTCACGGGTTTGAGCCGAAAGATAAAATGAACTTGTCAATCCGAAAAAACCGATGATTATAAGTAACCTGCCAAGACTAACAATGCTTTTGTGCATACTCAAAATATTAAATGAATTGCCAAAAATACAATTTTAAAACATTCATCCCCGGCGATTTTTACATCAGAGGCTTATCAAAAATTAGCAAAACGTATTTTACAAAACCATCCCAATACATTAAAACCAAGAATTGGCAATGATTTCCCCAAATATTTCCAATTTATTTCTTCCGTGAGTAAGCAAATTTTTGTTGCACCCTCCAGGTAGCTCCTTTATCTCTGGAGCCTGCAATCTCCAACAAAAAACCATCCTCACTTATTTTGCTAAAGATATATTTCGACAAAGGTGGGTTTGTGGCTTCTTTGCTAAAACTGATTTCGGTGTTATCCAATACCAGCGAATCGCTGCTGAAATTGCCCTGATAAAGCACCAGATTTGAATAAATATCATCAAAAATGCTCAGTCGGTAATTCTTCAACTCGGTGTTGTAAGTCCAGTTTAATGTTTTTTCGACCGGGAAATAGCGTGTATATGAAATGGTTTCGGACAGAATATTTTTGCCGGGAAGATACCTGATTTCAGAAGTTGTTGAGTCGGCATTTGCCCAGGCACCGGCACGATTCATCACATCAACAGTCACGTTCCAGGTGCCTTCGAGGAAACGTAATTTTTCTATTGGCGCACTGAGTGGAATCTCAAAAACCGATGGTTCAGGCGAGATGTTCAGTTCGATGGTTTTAATCTCGGTAACCGTGTTGCGTGTATCAAAAATACGTTCGATATAAAAAGGAAGGGTAATGTCGCCAACTTTGCGGAAATCATCAAAAACGGCTTCCTGTTCAACCGGAGTGGCAAAATCGCCCCAGCCCGATTTACACATATATTCGAGGTAATTGTCGGTTCTCAGGTACCAGGTTTCGATCAATCCATTTTTGCGGGTGAGCTTGAGCTTAAACACTTCGATACCCTCAACCAATTCTTTTCCTGCAAATTCCACTTTAAATCCTTGTTGGATATAATTAAAAAAAGGTGTACAAAACTCCGCCTTTTGGATTGTGACCATGATTTCGTTTTCGTTCATTTTTCGTGCAAAAGGCAGTTCAAACCACGGGTTAATCGTCCAGAAAGTTTCGCCATCAAAGCCTTCGGTAGCTTTATGCTGCCCCAGCACTATATCCGTAAAATATTTATTTGGCCTTGCTTTAATTTCGATATATGGATTTTTTTCGCTGAAAGCGGTAAAGTCGCCTGAAATTTTGATGGATTGAACTTTTTCCCAGGCTTTTATCCCACCGTGTGCTTTGATGTGTTTCGAAATGATTTCGTCCACCGGCTGGCCATAAACAATAGTCGAAATAATGCAAAAAACGGCCACCGCAAACACTGATTTTATTGTTGTTTTCATGGCGTATATTATTTGATGAGTTTGAAACATGACATGGTCGAAAGATTTCTCACAAAGAGTTTTCCGTCAGCAAAGGAAGGAGCCGTCCAGGATTTTCCATGAAGTGCCTGAAATGAGCTGATTTTTGTAAATTTTTCTGATGATGCTTCTGCAATCGTTATCAAGCCCTGATCAGATAGAACGATGAGTTTATCGCCCAGGATAATGAGGCTGCCCTTGCCGAACCCACGTTGCCCCCACTTCATTTCGCCGGTTTCGGCGGATATACAAACCAGTTTCGTTTTCGAAATTCCAAATATAAAACCATTATAATAACAACTTGTGCTCCATTCGTTTTGCATGGCCGTATTTGCCCACAACTGTGTTGCTGTGTTGTTTTTGATCTGAATCATAAAACTGCCGACATCACTCACTGTTGACATAAAAAATTTATCCGGCGAAATAAAAACTGGCATGGCTGTTGGCTGCCTGAAAGGCATTTTGAAGTCCCATAGCTGATTTCCAGCTAAATCGTAAGCAAAAAGCATGGAGTCGGCTACAAAAACAATCTGATTTTGGCCGTTGATATTGACCATTGTCGGCGAATTGTAACCAGCTTCGCCTGTTCCTTTACTCCAGATTGTTTTACCCGTTTTCTTGTCGAGGGCAGTATAAGCCTTGGTTTCGGCACCTCCGGTTTCCAAAATCAAAAAGTTTTCGATAATTAATGGCGAAGAACTATAGCCCCAGCGCGGTTGCACTGATCCAAATTCCTTTGGGATGTCAACCACCCAGATTTTTGAACCATCTTTTATCGAACAGGCCGTAAGTTTCCCAAAACCACTCAGGCAATAAATCGCCGCATCATCAACTACAGGCGTTGCGCGCGGGCCATGGCCCCATCCGTCAACCTCAAAATAGAGCGAATCAACCCTGGTTTTCCAGCGTTGGTTACCAGTTTCGATTTCAACAGCAGCAAGGTATTCATAGCCACCTTCCAGCGAATCGCTGCTAAAAATAAAGGCAGTTCCCGCTGCAGAAGCAACTTCCGGAAATCCATTTCCCACGGATTTTGTCCATAAAAGTTGTGGTCCGGTTTCAGGTAAGGCTTCAATTGCCTGGGTTTCGATATTTTGGCCATTTCGCAAATTCCCACGAAACTGGCTCCATCCCGAAGATTTGTTTTCCTGTGAAAAAGCCGTGATCGAAAAGGCCATAAAAAAAATGACCGAAAGTCCGGCAACCAAAGTTTTCCCGAAAACACGAAGGCAAAATGCAGCTTTAATTTGATTGGAGAGAATTTTAATTTTATTCATTTTGTTATTTTTTTGTGTTTGCGAAAGTAAGAAAACCTGATGCCAGTTG
>CAIYZW010000527.1 GCA_903930725.1 uncultured Bacteroidota bacterium | reverse complement strand
GCTCGATTTGATCTCGAATATTGTGGAGTTCCGGCTAAAGGAAAATTTGGCGAATTCGAAAGCCTGTAAAAGCAAAGCCGGAAAAAAGATTCAAGAGTAATAATCCTATCGAAAAATATTGTTGGATTTTATTTTCTGATGTAGTAAAAAGCATGGGTTCTTTAATAAACCAGTCGGTTTGTTTTTAAATTAACAAATTATTCATAAGTCAACCCTTTAAAATATCAATGTAAAGTAATTAAAATTAAACAATTAAACAGGATTACTCTACATATTTGCTTAAAAGTCGCTGTCTTAAATTTCATATCGGCTCAACCTGATCTCGAAATCAATTTCTTACTTTGTAGCTTCATTTCAAATTATCACCATTAAACTTATTTAATATGAAACGTTTTGAAGGTAAAAATGCCATCATCACTGGTGGTGCCGACGGTATCGGGAAAGCCACTGCCCTTAAATTTGCTGCCGAAGACGGAACTGCCTTTATCTGGGATGTACAGGAAGAAAAAGGAAAAGCCGTTGTTGGCGAAATAGTTGCCAATGGCGGAAAAGCAGCATTTTTTAAAATTAATACCGTCAATTTTGCCGAAGTTGAGGCTGGTGTTAAAAAAATTGTAGATGCTTTTGGAACCATTGATATTTTGATAAATAATGCCGGAATTACACGGGATGCATCTTTAAAAAAGATGACCCACGACCAATGGCAGCAAGTGATTGATGTAAATTTAACCGGCGTTTTTAATTGTACCAAAGCTGTTGCCGATGTAATGGTTTCAAAAGGTCGCGGAAAAATCGTGAATGCTTCATCCGTGGTTGGTCTTTACGGCAATTTTGGGCAAACCAATTATGTGGCCACCAAAGCAGGAATTATCGGGATGACAAAAACCTGGGCGCGCGAACTTGGCCGCAAAGGTATTAACGTAAACGCAGTTGCACCTGGTTTTACACTCACCGAAATGGTTGCCAAAATGCCCGCCGATGTTCTCGAAAGCATGAAAGCCAAAGTACCGCTTGGAAGGCTAGCCACTCCCGAAGAAATGGCCGATGCTTATCTTTTTCTTTGTTCGGACCAGGCTTCGTACATCAACGGCATCACACTGAGTGTTGATGGAGGAATGACGGTTTAAATATTTTGTTAGAATTTTAAAATAATGATTTCATAGCCCAGCCGTTCACGGCTGGGATAAAAAAAATTTCAGATTTCCTAATAAATACCAATGAAACGAAACGCAATAATACATTCATCCGGAGCTTATGTCCCCGAAAGGGTTATTCCAAACAGCTATTTTAACGATTTGCTTGGCGAAGATGTTGATAGCTGGCTGCGCGAGAATGTCGAAATTTATGAACGCCGCTGGTGTAGCGAAAATCAATCAACCGCTGACCTGGCGGTTGAAGCAGCAAAACAAGCCATGGAAAATGGCAACGTTAAGCCCGAAGACATTGATTTATTGATTATTTCGACAGACACGCCGGAATATATTTCACCATCCACAGCTTCAAAAGTGCAGCATAAAATGGGATTGATAAATGCCGGGACCTTTGATGTAAATTCCGCTTGTGCCGGATTTGTAACCGCCCTCGACATTGGCTCAAAATACATCCAGGCCGACGAAAGGTACAAAACCGTTTTGGTGGTTGGCGCTTACGCGATGAGCAAATATCTGAACCAGACGAATAAAAATACTGTAACGCTTTTTGCCGATGGGGCAGGGGCTTTTATCCTAAAAGCCGAAAAAGGCACCAACCGAGGGTTTCTGGGTAGCGAACTGGTTACAAAAGGTGAATACTGCGACTACATGGGAATTTACGGTGGTGGCACAAATCAGCCCATCACAGACGAATTGATTGCTCATAAAGGTCAGCTTTTACAATTTGTAAAAAAATTCCCTAAAACGCTTAACCCCGAAATGTGGACGACAATGACATTGAATTTGTGTAAACGTCTGGGAATTACACCCGACGATGTGAACCATTATTTTTTAACACAAATCAACATCAAAAGCATCAGGCAAACGATGGATATTTTGGGACAGCCATACTCCAAAGCCCAAACAAGCATGCATTATTATGGCTACACTGGTTCTGCCTGCATTCCACTGGCTTTTAGCGATAGTATAAATGCCCTTAAACTTAAACGCGGCGACCTGATATTTTTCATCGGGTCGGGTGGGGGACTGGCTTTTGCTATTGCGGCTTTCAGGTATTAATATTTTCAGAAAAAATGAGACTTTTGTAACAAATTCACCCACAAAAAAATATAAATTGGCAACACCAGATCAAGTTACCGGAACGTGGATTTTAATAGTGCTTTACATGGCGGTAACGCTGTTTTTTGTCGTTCGGGGCGCGCTTAAAATTAAAAATATCTCCGATTACGCCATCGGGAATATCGGTTTCTCGCCTGTAGCTGTTGGTTTATCACTGGCTGCCGCTATGACGAGTGCTGCAACCTTTGTGATAAACCCGGGATTTATTGCAAATTTCGGCTTTAGTGCTTTCATCGCTTATGGTTTGGTATTTCCCTTTGCAGCTTTAATTTCGCTGATTTTTCTTACCAAAAAATTCAGAAAGCACGGCGAAGCTGTAAAAGCCATCACCCTGGCGCAATGGATTGGCCTGAGGTACAAAAGCAAAAGCTATTCTCTTTTCATGGCTTTTTTATCGCTTTTGCTGATAACTTTTATCGTTTTGATTGTAGTTGCGCTGGCCAAAGTTTTATCAAATGCCCTCAATGTGGGCGAAATGTACGTTTTGGTTTGCATTGTGATTTTTATTTTCGGCTACATGATGTTTGGCGGAGCCAATTCGATGGTTTACACCAACACAATCCAGGCTTTGATAATGCTGGTTGTAGCATTCGTTTTGCTCGGTTCGGGTTACGAACATTTTAGCAACGGAATCGAAGGATTTATCTCAAAATTAATAGCCATTGACCCTCAGCTTATAAACCCAACCTACCCGTCGAGTCCGCTTTTCAGAGATTTTTACGAAATAATTTTCGCCCAGTTTATTGTTGGAATTGCCGTGGTGGTTCAGCCGCACATCATCACAAAATCACTCTTATTAAAAAGTGAAAGTGATGTTAACCGTTATTTATGGGTGGCCACAATCGTTCAGGGCATTTTTTTTCTGGTAGT
>CAIYZW010000526.1 GCA_903930725.1 uncultured Bacteroidota bacterium | reverse complement strand
ATAAAATATTCGCCATGGCCGGTTGCCGAAATGCCGCAGGTGGCATTGTTGGCGTAAGTCCCTGCCCCAATTATCGGCGAATCACCAACACGCCCGTACTTTTTGTTGGTCATTCCGCCGGTAGAAGTGCCGGCAGCAAGATTTCCGGATTTATCGAGGGCAACGGCACCAACAGTTCCACTTTTTTTGGTTTCGTCGGGTTTTTGCTCAAGTTCGTGTTGTTTGGCTTTTTGCAGGGCATCCCAGCGTTCCTGGGTAAAAAAATAGGAAGGATCAACAATTTCGAGACCTTGTTCTTTGGCAAATTTTTCGGCACCATCTTTTATCAACATCACATGTGGTGAGTTTTCCATCACTTTTCGGGCTGCCGATATGGGATTTTTGATTGTTGTAACACCTGCCACAGCGCCGGCTTTAAGGTTTTTCCCATCCATAATGGCAGCATCGAGTTCATTTTTTCCATCGGCATTAAAAACTGCGCCTTTACCGGCATTAAACAGCGGGCTGTCTTCCAGAATCCGGATTGCTGCTTCAACGGCATCGAGGCTGCTGCCTCCCTTTTCGAGGATTTTTCCACCGGTTTCGAGCGCCCGGGCAAGCGTTTCGCGACAAGCTTTTTCCTTTTCGGCAGTAAAATCATCAGGATTGATTTTTCCGGCACCACCATGTATCACGATAGCCCATTCCGGTTTGACAGCCGGCTTTTCAGGCGGAGCTTGCTTTTTTGGAGTGCACGAAAAAAACACCAACGTTATCAGAACCAAAAAAATCATTTTCCCGGCTTTCATAATGAATATTTTTAATAAGCTACTTCAGTTTTCACAACAGGACAAATCTAATAAATTAGCGCGAACAGTATGGTTGAGGTTTTGATTTTTAAAACCTTTAATTCGGCATAAAATTACCTGTTGAAACCCGAAATCTGCTTTCCTTTTTTTGGACAGAGAAAAACGATTTTCGTTTACCTTGCTGGGTTTTGATTTCTTTCTTTACTTTTGGGCAAGAAAAAATCCGGTGCAAACAAAACCTGTTGCAGGTTTTAAAGCCGGAAGGAAGTTTCGGTTTATTGATTTTTAAAAACTTACACATTGACAAACGGTTCCATACAATCACCAGATAAAACTGCCGGCCAGGAAAACAACAAAGTTCCCGCCTCTTATCTGATTACGCTGCTTTCGATCATTTTTGTAGTGTCGCTCTTAACCATCATCAATCACTACGATGTTTTCGCCATCAACAAGACGGTTTTGATCATTTTCAGGTGGATCGCGATAGCTGCAATAATCGGGTATGCCGTGTACCGAAAATCCCTCACCACCTGGATTTTGATTTCGATGATTGTTGGCGCCGAATTTGGCCACGACCTGCCGTCGGTTGCCGTAAATATGCAGGTAATCAGTAAAATCTTTCTAAGGCTCATCAAAACCATCATTGCCCCACTGCTTTTTGCAACAATTGTGGTTGGCATTGCCGGACATTCGAACCTGCGACAGGTTGGCCGCATGGGATGGAAATCAATGGTTTATTTCGAAATCGTTTCCACGCTTGCCCTTTTTATCGGATTGATTGCCATAAATGTAAGCCAGGCCGGTGTAGGAGTTCAGATACCGGAAGCTGTGAGTCAGTCGGATATTCCAAAAGTTGATCCGCTCACCGGCAGCGACCTCATCCTTCATATTTTCCCCGAAAACATTGCCAGGTCCATTTACGAAGGCCAGGTACTCCAGATTGTGGTTTTCAGTATTTTGTTTGGAATTGCGGTTGCCATGCTCAAAGAAAAATTCAGGCGACCAATGATTGTGTTTACCGAAGCGCTCGCCGAAACGATGTTTAAGTTTACACAGATCATCATGTATTTTGCACCTTTTGCTGTTTTTGCAGCCATCGCTTACAGCATCGGGCACATGGGTCTCGAAATTCTGGTTAACCTTTTCAAACTTCTGGCAACGCTTTATGTTTCGCTGATTGTGTTTTTGGTGGCAGTTTTGCTTCCGGTTGCCTTACTTTTCAGGATTCCGGTAAAGAAATTCATCAAAGCTATTTCCGAACCTGTAACCATAGCTTTTGCAACCACAAGTTCCGAATCGGCGCTGCCTGTTGCCATGGAACGCATGGAAGAATTTGGCGTTCCGCGAAAAATCGTTGCCTTCGTTATGCCGACGGGTTACAGTTTTAACCTCGACGGAACCACGCTCTATCTTTCGCTGGCCACCATTTTTGTAGCCCAGGTTTGCGGTATTCACCTTTCGATTGACCGGCAGTTGCTTATCGTTTTCACGCTGATGCTCACGAGTAAGGGTGTTGCTGGTGTTCCGCGTGCTTCGCTGGTCATTCTTTTGGGAACTGCCGCCAGTTTTGGATTACCGGCATGGCCCATTTATATTATTCTTGGTATTGACGAATTGATGGACATGGCCCGGACTTCGGTAAATGTGATTGGAAACTGCCTTGCCACCGCCGTAATTGCCCGGTGGGAAGGAGAGTTTAATCCCGATGCAACAATTGAAGGCGGCAATTAATCATAGCCGGGTTTTCACATCAGGTTTTGCCTGATAAATTATAAGCTGTTGATTTAGAAATTTTTTAAGATGGGAAGTTTAGTTTTTATTTTGATGATATTCTTGTTTCCTTTTACAGGATGGGGCCAGATTTCGGCCATCACACAATATGGCGAAAAAGTGATTTTACACAACGATTTTACCTGGAGCTATGCCGGCGAAACAAATCAAAATCCAAAAATCCGGATAAGCGACATCGAAATCGATAGTTTGGGAATGGTAACCGTGGTGTTTTGGTCGGCAGGCAATTCGATGGTTTTTTATGATGGGAAAATCTTCCAGAACAACCTTCCAACCACACAAATCAGCTATCACCAAAACAACTTTTTTGAAAAAAGTGTGGGAAAAATCAAACAGATTGGCACCGCTTCAGAGGTCGTAAACTTCGATTATCACGAAAATTTCATCTTTGTAAAAAGCGAAGGAAAAATCAAGCGAATTACGTTTGGCAATACCGAAATAACCTTCGATTATCATCAAAACAGTTTTTTCGCGAAAAGCGAGGGCAAGATTAAAGAGATCGCCACTGGCAGTGATAAAGTTACTTTTGAATATTTTGAGAACACCCTTTACAGCGGTATCGAGGGAAAGTTGAAGGTACGAAACGGACAGATTCCAGGAATAAATATCCGCTATCTGGAATAAAATTCCAACGGAAATAAGAAATCCCCAAAAATCATCATTTCTACAACTTGCTTTAAACCTGAAAAAACGGCTTTAAAAACGAAACCACGTTGGTGGCAAGGCTTTCGGTATTGTAGCCGCCTTCCATTACGATGAGCACCGGAATATTTAATTCGCTGATAAGATAATCGCCAAGGCGGCTATAAATTTTGGAGGTGAGTTTGAAATTTCCCTGATGATCGTGTTCAAAAGTATCAACACCCAGCGAAAGGACGAGAAACGAAATGCCTTCTTTTTTAAATTTTTCGATGGCTTCTTTGAAAACTTCAAAATAAACTTCATCGGTAATGCCAGGCAAAAGTGGGTAGTTGGTGATGTTTCCGGTGTTTTCGGCTGCATATCCTGTAAAGTAGGGATATGCTGTATCGGGGTGGCCGTGGATGGAAATCAGGAAGATATTTTCCATCCGGTTAATAATATCCTGCGTTCCGTTGCCGTGATGAAAATCAATATCAAAAATCCCAACCTTTGTTTTTGTGGCTGATTCCGGATTTCCTTTATTCTGCAAATAAAGCGCGGCAATGGCCGGGTTATTCAAAAAGCAATAGCCACCGGCAAAATCGTAACCAGCGTGGTGGCCGGGAGGCCGGCAAAGTGAGAAGACATACTTTTCGCCATCTAAAATTAACCGGGCGCCTGTGAGTGCCGTAAATGCCGAATATTTAACGGCTTCCCAGGTTCCTTCGATAATCATCGAGCAATTATCTGTCATAAAATAGCCGGCTTTTGCGATGGCGCTGGTTGGAGGGTTTTTTCCACGGATGTTTCCGATGGCAAAAAATTCGGGCATGATGCCTTCTTTCCACAAACCTTCGGCAATCCATTGCTGATAAGCATTTTCGAGATAGTCGAGATAGGCTTTTGAATGTGCTTTCGTAAAATGACCCTCATCGAAAACTTTACATTTCACCAGTTCAATCTCCGGAATTTCGAGCAGTGCCTCATAAATGAGCTCGGCACGTTCGGGCGATTCGCCATAAGCCATCACCTGGTTGTCGTTAAATTCCTTTGGCGGATGGTGCAAAATGTGACGGAAGGAGTAAACGGATTTCATTTAAAATGTTGTTTGTTTGTTTTTGCTTAGCGCGGAGCGCATAGCGCAAAGAGCAAAGCCACTGCCTACTTTTTGTTCATTGTTCTTTCTCTCTGCTCTTTGCTCTTTGCGCTCTGCTCTTAAAGAATGATGTTTGGATCGTGCGCCTTGATGTACGCCGAAAGCTCTTTTGCAAGGTCGGTGAGGATGTGCATTTTGTCGTAATCAAATT
>CAIYZW010000525.1 GCA_903930725.1 uncultured Bacteroidota bacterium | reverse complement strand
CGTACATCCAGCCGCGGAAATCAGACAAACATTACCTTAAAGTGGGGCAATTTGCTACCGTTTTTGGTGTGGCAGTGAGCATTGGTGCAGCCTATATTGCGGCCAATTTCAATAACATCATGGATTTCCTGCAATTGGTTTTTGCCTTTGTGAATGCGCCGCTTTTTGCAACTTTTATGTTGGGAATGTTCTGGAAACGGTCAACCGGTAACGCTGCTTTTTGGGGATTGATTGCCGGAACTTTTGCTGCTGCTTTGCATTACAGCCTTACCATTGCCGAAGGCAAGGGCGGCTGGCTTACGCAATTAGTCGAATATCCAAGCGGAATGGCGCAAGGTTTCTGGACAGCCATTTATGCCTGGTCGGTATGTTTTATCCTCACCATCATCATTTCATTTTTTACAAAACAGTTAAAAACCGATGACGATTTGCGGGGGCTGGTTTATTCGCTTACGCCAAAAACTTACGACGAACCTGGAATCCCGTGGTACGAAAAGCCGGTTGTTATGGCCGTAATCATTGGCGCGATAAGTATTCTAATCACAATTTTAATCTGGTAGGAGGAAAAAATATGGATATGGATATTCGATTTCCGATAGGGCTGCTTTTTGCCATTCTTGGGCTTATTCTCGCTGTTTTCGGACTAATCACAATAAACGATACCGAACTTTATGCCCGCTCGCTCGGCCGAAATATTAACCTCTGGACAGGCATTTTGATGCTGGTTTTTGGTGGTTTGATGCTGCTTTCGGCAAGAAAAGGAAAAAAGTAAATTGTTCTTTTTCTGATCTAAAATCCCCTCTGGTAGCCCATATCGGTGGGGATTTTTGCCATTTTTTAGCTGAAGCTATCGGCTGTGATGACTGCCATTGCGCTGTTAAAAGTTTTTTTTGGCGTTTTCGGGCAAGCAGACTTTTGCATTCCACATTTTTTTATAAAAATCACTCACTTCGCAAGGTCAGAGCATAGTTTTGACTTCCACAATTACTATCTCATCACCATTGTAAACAATAATTTCGGATTCATAGTGCTTACCTCAATGATTTTCCTTTGCTTGTTGGGTGGTAATCGGTAAAAAATATAAATGTTTACTGTTTTTGCGGGCTTCAAAATATATTCCGGATCGTTCGAGGCTCATTCCGGACCGTTCGTAGTTCATTCTTGATCGTTCGTAGCTCATTCTTGATCGTTCGTAGCTTATTCTTGATCGTTCGTAGCTCATTCTTGACCGTTCGTAGCTCATTCTTGACCGTTCGTAGCTCATTCTTGATCGTTCGTAGCTCATTCCGGACCGTTCGAAGCTCATTCCGGACCGTTCGTAGCTCATTCTTGATCGTTCGTAGCTCATTCTTGACCGTTCGAAGCTCATTCTTGATCGTTCGTAGCTCATTCTTGACCGTCTGTAGCTCATTCCGAGGCAATATTTTATCCTTCCAAGGGTTCGGAAGCATCTTTGAAGGGAAATTTGCTGATTTGCGGGTTTCGTTAGCCTACAATCATCAAACATATTATTTTATGAATGCTTGAAGATGGAGGTATCTTTAGATTTTGGAAATCTTTTTACCTTAATCTGATTTCATCGAAATCCGCTCATTTAAACGCTGATCATTCTTTCGGATGCAATCAGGTTTACCGGGAACCAGACTTTGAAGAATCGTCAAACCTGGAAGCACCAATTATCATAAATTCCAAAAATTTACATGGTTCCATCTAAATTTAACTTTTTACATTTCCTGTATCTCGCTAATAATGAGCAAAACCGCAGTACACTAATTTAGACCGCATTTAAATTTATAGTCAATAGATTACCCTTTTGAAACAATATTTACTTTTATGCCTTCTATAAAAAACCGAAAACATGCGAATAGCAAGAGTGAGAAACGAAAAAGAGAACTTACAGCAGGATGTTGTGGATTTATCGCTGATTGATGATCTGATAAAAAAGTATAAAGACAAAAAAGGCAACATGATACCGCTGTTGCAGGGAACACAGGTTACCTACGGCTACATTCCAAGGGTGGCCTTCGAAAAACTTGCCGCCGAAACCAGCCTCGAAATGAGCGACATGTACGGCGTAGCCACGTTTTACGCGCAGTTCAGGCTAAATCCGGTGGGCAAACACATCATCAAAGTTTGTCATGGCACGGCCTGCCATGTCCAGAATTCATCCAAAATAACCGAATCGCTCGAAGAAGCTTTAAAAGTTGTTGACGGCGAAACCACCGAAGACCGTCTTTTTACGCTCGAATCGGTGGCCTGCCTGGGTTGCTGCTCGCTGGCTCCGGTGATGATGATCGGCGATAATACCTACGCCAAACTTACCGGCGCCGAAGCTGTGAAAATCGTTAAAAACATCAGAATTCAAGAGCAGGAAAATAAAAAGGTAGTTGCCTGATAATTTGAGAAACTACCAAACATTTCACGACCTGAACAGGAAATAATATGGAAAAAATGAAAGTAATCGTTGGGCTTGGAAGCTGCGGAATTGCTGCCGGAGCTGGCAAAACCTATCAAAAAATATTGCAGCTTCAACAAGTTGAGCATGCCGACTTTGAACTGAAAAAAACCAGTTGCATCGGCATGTGTTTTCGCGAGCCACTTGTCGAAATCATTGACGAAAACGGCTCCTACATTTATGGAAATGTTGACGAAAGCCGCGCCGTTGAAGTCTTCGAGAAACACATCGTAAACCACGAACCCATCCGCGAATATGTGGTTAAAACCGATTTATTCAAAACCGAGGATAACAACTTTTTTGACGACCAGGTAAAAATCGCCCTGCGTCATTGTGGCTACATTGATCCCGAATCCATCGAGGAATACGAAGTCAACGAAGGTTACGAGGCCATCAAAAAAATTGCCGACGAAGAAATGAAGCCCGAAATAGTTATCGAAAACATCATTAAATCGGGGCTGAGAGGCCGTGGCGGTGGTGGTTTTCCTACCGGGATGAAGTGGCGGTTTGCCCGAAACAGCATCTCAAAAGAAAAATACATTATCTGCAATGCCGACGAAGGCGACCCGGGCGCATTTATGGACAGGTCGCTGCTCGAAGGCGACCCGCACGCCGTGCTCGAAGGAATGATTATCGGCGCCTACGCCATCGGTGCAAACGGCGGCGTAATTTATTGCCGCGCCGAGTATCCGCTGGCAATCAAACGGCTCAACATAGCCATCGAGCAAGCCCGCGATCGCGGCTATCTTGGCGACCATATTATGGGAATTGAAGGATTTTGTTTTGATATTTATGTAAAAGAAGGCGCCGGCGCTTTTGTTTGTGGCGAAGAAACCGCGTTGATAGCCTCGGTAGAAGGCGAACGCGGTATGCCGCGCAAACGTCCGCCATTTCCTGCCGTTTCGGGTTTATGGAAAAAACCTACCAACATCAATAATGTCGAAACCTGGTCGAATATTCCGTGGATAATTACACATGGACCGGAGGCTTACGCAAAATATGGCACCGAAAAAAGCAAAGGCACCAAAGTATTTGCCCTTGCCGGGAAAATCAACCATTCGGGTTTGGTGGAAGTGCCGATGGGAATTACAATTCGGGACATTATCTTTAAACTTGGTGGCGGAATTCCCAACGGCAAAAAATTTAAAGCGGTTCAGCTTGGAGGGCCTTCGGGAGGCTGCATTCCCGAATATTTGGCCGACACGATTGTTGATTACGATTCGGTGAACGCCACCGGCGCAATCATGGGCTCTGGCGGTATGGTTGTGATGGACGAAAGTACCTGCATGGTTGATGTGGCAAAGTTCTTCCTCAATTTTACCCAGGACGAAAGCTGTGGAAAATGCACCTTCTGCCGCATCGGAACAAAAAGAATGCTCGAAATTCTGGAAAGAATTACCAAGGGAAAAGGCGAAGAAAGCGACATCGGAAAACTCGAAGAACTGGCTTATCAAATTAAAGATAATTCACTTTGCGGCCTTGGACAAACCGCACCAAATCCGGTTCTGACGACTTTAAAATATTTCAGGGATGAATATACCGCGCACATTACCGAGAAAAAATGCCCTGCCAAAGTTTGTAAAAACCTCATCACCTACACCATTTTGGCCGAAAAATGCACCGGTTGCACCGTTTGCGCCAAAAAATGCCCTGTAAACTGTATCAGCGGCGACCGCAAACAACCGCATTTAATTGATCAGTCGCTTTGCATCAAGTGCGGCGAGTGTTTTTCGAGATGTAAATTTGATGCTATCACACTTTCCTAATCAAACATAAACCACAAAGATTTTAAACAAATGAACGATAGTTTAAATATTTTACTCAACGGAAAGATTGTAAAAGGAACTCCGGGCGAGACCATTCTGGAACTTGCCAACCGCAACGACGTTTATATCCCCACACTTTGCCACGACCCACGATTAGAGCCGTTTTCGTCATGTTTTGTTTGCGTGGTCGAGATCGAAGGCTACCGTGGCTTACAGCCGGCCTGCTCAACAAAAGTTACCGAAGGAATCAAAATCGAAACCGAGACTCCACGGGTTCACAAAGCCCGCAAAACAGCGCTCGATTTGCTGGTGAGCAACCATTACGCCGATTGTGTGGCGCCATGCAAGGAAACCTGCCCGGCTGGTGTTGATGTTCAGGGTTATATTTCGCTCATCGAAAAAGGTTTGTACAACGAGGCTATAGGCCTGATTAAAGAGGTGAACCCGCTGCCGGCGATTTGTGGTCGCGTGTGCGTTCGTCCCTGCGAAGCAGCCTGCCGTCGTAATTTTTTGGGCGAAGGAACCGGAGTAGGCATTGATTATCTGAAACGTTTTGCCTCTGATATTGACCTTGAATCGGCAACCCGTTATATTCCTGAAGTTGCTCCTTCGACCGGAAAGAAAGTTGCCATTATTGGCGCAGGTCCCGGTGGTTTGTCGGCGGCTTACTTTCTTCAGCAAAAAGGTCATCAGTGCGATATTTTTGAAGCCAACCCATTAGCCGGTGGCTGGCTTAGATACGGGATTCCGGAATATCGCCTTCCAAACGACATTCTTCAAAAAGAAGTTGATGCCGTTACCGAGCTTGGTGCCCGGATATTTTTTAATAAGAAATTAGGTGAAAATCTTAGCTATTTTGAGTTAAAAGAAAGATACAATGCTGTTATTTTAACGGTGGGTTCGCAACGCGGTGCGCTTATTGGTTGCGAAGGCGATGATGCCGGGAATGTTTTTTCGGGGATTGATTTCCTCCGGAACATGGAAATGACCGGCCAACGCTATGATTTTACAGGCAAAAAAGTAGCCGTGGTCGGAGGCGGAAATACAGCCATGGATTGTTGCCGTACTTCCATCAGGTGCGGCGCCGAAAAGGTTTATGTAATTTACCGTCGCACCGAGAAAGAAATGCCCGCCAATCCCATCGAAATTCACGAATCGAAACTCGAAGGTGTCGAATATCTTTTTCTTACCAACCCTACAAAAGTTAATAAAGACCAAAATGGTGATTTAAAATCCGTAACCTGCCTTAAAATGGAATTGGGCGCTCCTGATTCATCCGGACGAAGGCGGCCTGTTCCCGTCGAAGGTTCAGAATACGAAATCGAACTGGATTACATCCTTGCAGCCATCGGCCAGAAAACCAATATCGAGTTTTTGAACGATGTAAACAACAACGCTAAAACCGGCGAACTTAAGGTTACAAAATGGGGCGATATTGACTGTAACCGCGAAACACTGCAAACCGGGATTCCTTCGATGTTTGCTGCCGGCGATGGCGTTTCGGGCCCTTCTACAATCATCGAGGCCATTGCACAGGCTAAAGTTGCAACCAGAAGCTGCCATCAGTTTTTGATGGATTTACCGCTTGTGGCCGATAAAAAAGAATTCGTGAGCCGTCGGGATCATTTTAGAAAACAGGACCCCAAAAATTACCTCGGTCGTTATCTCGAACAATTCAGGCAGGAAATGCCCACCATGCCTCCCGATGACCGCCTCAATTTTAAAGAGGTCGAGCTGGGCTACAAAGGCGAAAACGTGGCTTTTGAAGAAACAAAAAGATGCCTCGAGTGCGGCTGCACCGAGTATTTTACCTGCGACCTCAAAAAACATTCGACAACTTATGGCGCCGAACAAAATAAATACGATGGCGATTTTAAGGAATATGAGGTTGATTTTTCGCATCCCTACATCGAAATTGATAATAATAAATGTATCCTCTGCTCACGCTGCATAAGGATTTGCAAAGAAGTTGCAGGCGCCTCAGCACTTGGCCTCATTGACCGCGGCTTTGAAACGCGTGTTGTTCCAAGCATGGGCACATCGCTCACCGAAACAAATTGCGAAACCTGCGGAATGTGCATTTCTACCTGCCCCACCGGTGCAATCACCGAAAACGTGAACTTCAAGCCGGGGCCTGTAAAACTTCAAACCATCCGTACCATTGACAATTATGGCTCCGAAGGTTTCGAAATTAACCTTCATCACCGTGCAGGATTTTTTATGCGCGCCACCGGCCTTGCCAGCGATTTAAACAAAGACGGCAACATCAGCCGTCAGGCAAAATTTGGCTACAACTATCTTAACGATAAATCGAGGCTAATAAAACCTTTGCTTAAAAAGGATGGAAAATTCGTCGAAATTGGTT
>CAIYZW010000524.1 GCA_903930725.1 uncultured Bacteroidota bacterium | reverse complement strand
GGATGATTCCTCGGTTTCGTAAATCACTTCGTTGCAGGCGCTGATGCCCTCGAATACCGAATTCCAGGCATAAGTCAGGATTTTGTTGGTCGGACTTAGTTGGTGTTTCTGGATTTCGTCCCAGCGGCCATTGTCCCACACAAAACCATCATCACGACCTGGTGCAACCATTTCGTCGGAAGCCAGTTCGGTAAGGCTCCAAAGGCTGAACTCCTCGGGGTAACGCTGCAGTTTGGTGTAGGCGCGCCCGGCATTCATCAGCACATCTTTTTCGGTATGGAAAAAATCGTTGAGCGGAATATCCGAATAAACTACTTCATCAAGGTCGGTGCACGAAGTTACGGCAAGCATCATTGTTGCTGCCATTATCATTATTGATTTAAATATCTTTTTCATAGCTAAGATGGATTAAAAATTAAAATGAAACATTCAATCCTAAAGTTATTGCAGTAGTGTTGGGATAATAATAGAGGTACTCAATCCCGGGGGCAAGGCCACTCAGGCTGACTTCGGGATCCATTCCTTTGTAGCTTGTGAGGCAGAAAACATTTTGCGCCGTGGCATAAAGCCTCAGGCTGGAGATGTATTTGCTCACCTGCGGGAAATTATATCCCAGCGAAATGTTATCTAATTTCAGGAATGTTGCGTCTTCGATATATTTGGACGAATATTGCCCGTTCCCAATAAATTCGGGTGTTTCGATCTGTGTGTGGACAATATTCCGGCCAAGGCTTTGCCAGTTTTCGTAATAGAGGCGGTACATGTTGAGCACTTTGCCTCCGATTTGCGAACGCAGCGCAAAATTGAGATCCCAGTTTTTGTGGGTAAAAGTATTGCTCCAACCCAGCATAAATTTTGGATTTGCATTGCCGATGGCCTCCCATTTGTCGGGACTGACACGGCCAACCGGATCCTGGTTTTTAAACTTATCATGCCCTGTTTCATCAAGTCCGAGCCAAACCGGGCCATAAAATGTTCCGATGGATTTTCCTTCTTCCAAACGCTGGCTGTTAAGCGGGAAAGCGCCACCAAGCCAGCCTATTTCGAGATAGGTGCTTGTAAATTCATCATTCGAAAACTTCACCAGTTTGTTTGCGTTTTTGCTGAAAGTGAGGGTACTCGTCCAAACGAGGTTTTCGTTTTTAACCGGGACACCGTTTAAAGTTATTTCGATGCCCTGGTTGCTCACGGTTCCAACGTTGGTATAAAACTGGTCGGTGAGATAAGGCGGTACCGAAACAGTGTAAGTATAAAGCAGGTCGGTGCTCCAGCGGTAATACAAATCAACAGCGCCGCCTACTCTGCCTTTTAAAAATGCAAAGTCAAAACCGCCGTTAAGTTCCTGTTTCTTTTCCCATCTCAGATTTGGATTTGGATTAGAAACCGGCTGGTACGTGTTGATCCATTCGCCGTTATAAAAAAACTTGCCGGCTCTGCCCATCAGAGTAAGCGATTTATAATTGGCAAAATCCTGATTTCCGGTAACGCCGTAGCCAACCCTGAGTTTAAGATCGTTTACCCAGTGAAGGTTTTTCATAAAAGCCTCACGGTTGATGCGCCATCCAAAACTTGCCGATGGAAACCAGCCCCATTTATTGTTCTCGCCAAAACGCGATGACCCTTCACGGCGAAGTGAAGCCGAGCCAAGGAAACGCTCGTCAAAATTATACATCACGCGGCCAAAAAAAGAAATCAGCCTACTCTGGCTCTTGTAAGACCCCATTTCGGCTGTCCCCTCCCCAAGTGCTGTTCCTGCTCCGATGTTGTTAACTCCGTAAATGTCGGAGTCGAAACCCGAATTGAGCATGTACGAATCGTAGCTTTCAATTTGCTGGAAAGTATATCCGCCAAGTGCCTGCAAATTGCTTTTCCCAAATGTTTTTGAATAATTAATGGTACTCTCAAACTGCTGATTGTCGCGCTTTCCGTTGTCAATTTCGGCAACACCTCCGCGGCCTATCCTGCTGGGATAATATTTGCTCCAGTAAGTCATTTCTTCCCAGTCCGACAACTCGTACGAAAGCAAATTTGACCAATTGAGCGATTTTGATAATCGCAGCGTTGCCCTGATATTTCCGGATGCGTCGTTGGATTTTCCTTCGCGGAAGCGCTCGTTGAGCATTGCTACGGGATTGTAATAATCAACACCTTCGAGGTAAGTATAACCGCCGGAATAGGTGTTTGACGGGTCGTAAACCGGGCTGGTAGGATTCCGGATAAAGGCCTGGTAAAAAATATCATAATTTGCCGGGCTGTATTTTCTGGAACCATAAAGAAGATTGTAATCGAGGGTAAGAATATTGCCCAACACCTTTTGCGAAATATTGGTTTTTACCAGAAATTTGTTCGATTCGTTATCTCTTAAAAGGCCGTTGGCCATATCGGCAAAAAAAGTGGTGCGATGCGAAAATGTTTCGTTACCTCCGGTAATGGCCAGGTTGTGCTGCTGGCTGAAAGGCATATCGCGGGTTACTTCTTTAAACCAGTTAACATCGTCGTCGTAGATATTTACAATTTTGTCGGGTGCATAAAGATTGATGGCCGAAATAAACTCATCGGCAGTAAGGTTTTCAACGCCACGGGGCGCAACCTGTGCCGAAAGTTTTCCGGAATATTCAACCTTGCTCAGTCCGGCTTTGGCGCGTTTTGTAGTGACGATGATAACCCCGTTCGAGCCGCGTGTTCCATAAATCGCGGCAGCCGAGCCATCTTTTAAAACATCAATTGATTCGACTTCTTCGGGGCTTACATTTTTTAAATCAACGCCTGCAACGCCATCAACAATAATAAGCGGCCCCTGACCGGAAGTAAGCGTGTTGGTGCCGCGCAGAATAATTTCGTAACCTGCCTGTGGATCGCCGCCATCGGTATTAACAATGCTAAGGCCGGCAACTTTACCTTGCAAAAGTCCCATCGGACTGGTGTAAGTTCCACGGTTAAAATCGCCTTCTTTAACGGTGGCAATGGAGCCTGTAACCTCCTTTTTGGTGGTAATTCCATAACCGATCACAACAACCTCATCAAGCGAGGTTACCGCAATTTTAAGTCGAACATTGATGGCCGTCTGGTTTTCGACAAGGATTTCCTGTTTTTCGAAACCCACCATCGTAAAAACAAGCGCTGCTCCTTTGGGTGCGTTTATGGCGAAGTTGCCGTTTATATCGGTAGTGGAGCCAGTTTGCGTTCCTTTGATGTAAACGCTTACTCCTGGAATACCATCGCCGGCATCAACATCACTAACCTGACCGGTGATTTTTTGAACCGTTGCTTCCTGCGCAACCACAGCATTTGCCATAAAAATAACCATCGAAATCATAAACATGGCAAACCAGCCTGATTTCATTTTATCAAAAAGTTCATTTGTTTTCATTTTGATGTTTTTTGTTGTTCAAAATCAAATGATGAAAGTTCGGAACGAAAAGGAATGGAGCCTTGAGCACCCATGCGGGTAACGGTGAGCGCAGCGGCGCGGGCAGCCATCTGAACGGATTCGAGAATGGTTTTTCCCTCGGAAAGGCCAACACAGAACGATCCGCAAAAAGCGTCGCCGGCAGCCGTGGTATCAAGCGTTTCCACCTTAAACGCTTCTACAAAATGATAGGTGTCGCGCTCTTTGATAAGCGCACCCTGCGAACCCAGCGTAATCACCACGATGTCCACACCTTTTTCGCTGATGATGTCGGCCGCTCTTTGTGCTGATTCTACATCGGTAACTTTGATGCCCGAAAGGATTTCGGCTTCGGTTTTATTGGGAATGATGATGTAAAGATTTTTGAGCAACTGTGGCGACAAAGCCCTTGCCGGCGCTGGGTTTAAGATGACTTTTATCCCTTTGTTGGTCGCCATTTCGGCCACATATTCCACAGTTTCGAGCGGAATTTCGAGCTGCATCAGCACCAGGTCGCTGCTTTCGATTTCGGCTTTTGCTTTGTTGATGTCGGCCGGACTTAGGGAAGCATTTGCCCCCGAAGCAACAACGATGCAGTTTTCGCCATGCGAATCAACCGTAATCAGAGCTACGCCCGAAGGCTGGTTTGGGTCGGAAAAGATAAAATCGGTTTTTATGTTTTCCGATTTATACAACATCACCGATTGTTTCCCGAAAACATCATTTCCGGTTTTTGAAATCAGTGTTACCACACCGCCCATCCGGGCAGCAGCTACCGCCTGATTAGCCCCTTTTCCGCCGGGATTCATAAAAAATGTTCCACCCAGGATGGTTTCGCCGGGTACCGGAAGCCTGTCGGCTTTAATCACCATATCCGTGTTGCAGCTTCCTACAACAACTAATTTTTTTGCTTGCATTGAGCCTCAATTTAATTTATCCAACAAAAATATTTGTAAATGAATGTAAGAACAAACAAAAATGATGGTAAATTTGTAATCGAAAAACGGGTGCCTTTATCATAAATTAGTTTTAAATGATTGATTGTTATATTAGTATCAAATTCTAAAAACACCATTTATTTACTTGAAATAACAATTCTGAATGCTATTTAGAAACTATATTTTTA
The DNA here is from genome assembly GCA_903930725.1 of uncultured Bacteroidota bacterium. Classification (GTDB taxonomy): domain Bacteria; phylum Bacteroidota; class Bacteroidia; order Bacteroidales; family 4484-276; genus CAJATL01. Next base: position 6,888 of record CAIYZW010000524.1, on the reverse strand, counting down.
ATGAATCCGAAAGCCTAAATCAGTCGTGATAATGCACGCTGTTTTTAAGATTTTAGAAAGTCGCTAAGCGCTAAGCGCTCTGCGCTCTGCGCTTCGTGATTTGAGATTTGAATTTTGAGATTTGAATTTTGAGATTTTCTTTAAAATTAACTCCACCGTTATGGCTCAAATACAATCGTTGGTTTTGCTGGTTAGTTCGATGACTTTATCCGAAAAGCGGACATTCCGTGCACAGGCATGCCAGACCGCGAACAAACCAAATTATCTGGTGCTTTACGAAATCATCGAAAAAAACGGTACGCTTCCCGTTGCTGGCTTGCGCGAAAAGTTCATGGCCGAACTACCCGCAGCCTCGTTCGAAACCGCCGTAAAATATCTGTTCGGGCTGATTCTGGAAACCATGCTCCAACTGCGGCAGGAACAGGACAGCTTTTACGATTTGTTTAATAAGATTTTAAAGGCTCGCGTGCTGTACGAAAAATCGTTGTTCGACGAATGTTTTGAGCTGCTCGATGAGGTGATGCTGCGCGCCGAAAAGTACGAAAACTACTACGCCCTGCTTTTTGCATCACGCCTCGAGCTGGAATACCTCCTGGCGCTGGGTTTTCCGCATCTTACCGAAAAAGACCTGCTGCAAAAGCAGTTTAAAATCAACGAATCGTTAAAATATATCCGGAAAATCAACGAACAATCCTCGCTTTTCGAAATCCTGAAACACCGGATTATTTATAAAGGCCACCCGCGGTCGCAACAGCAAAAAAACGAATTAAACGACCTCGTATTTAGCGAATTAAGTATGATTGCCTCCCAAAATCTCGAAAACTTCGAAATCCGCAAACTTCACCAGCTTTTTCAATCCAACTACCTCATCAGCGTTGGCGACTACAACTCCGCCCTCCGCTCCTATTATGAACTGAACACGCTTTTTGAAGCCAACAAACACCTGTGGAGCAACCCGCCGGTTTATTACCTCAACGTGCTCGAAGGCGTTTTGGAAAGCCTCCGCAGCATCCGCAATTACGACGAAATGACCCATTTTATCGAACAGCTCAAAAAACTCGAAAGCGCTTCGGCCGATTTCAGGCTAAATCTTACCTGCCTCACTTTCCAGTACGAATTATTCCCCCACCTCGACAGGGGCGACTTTAATACCTGCCTCAGCCTGATGAATCAATACAAAAGTTCGTTGTACGATAAATTATCCAACCTCGACCGTGTCCGCCAGACGGAGTTATGTTTATATACCTCGCTGGTTTACCTCGGGATTTCGGAGTTTCACAAAGCCCGTAAATTCCTGAACCAGGTTTTTATGGGTGTTAAGAATTTCTCATTTCTGCCGCTGTACCGCACCATCCGGCTGGTTAACCTGATTATCCTGTATAAACTTGGCGATTTTGATGTGATCACCTACGAAATCCGTTCGATGAAACGCGATTTATCCGGCACCATCAAAGGCTACAAAATCGAGCGGTATTTATTCCGGTTTTTAATCCAGCCACCCCAAACCAACATCAACCGCAATATCCAGTGGGAAAAGGCAAAAGCCGTTTTCGACGAAATCCGCCCCGACATCTTCGAACAACAAATCCTCCGCATTTTCGATTTCACCGCCTGGGTAGAGTCAGAAATCAGGAAAGTACCTTTGGCGGAGGTGCTTCAGGGGAAAATGGAACCTGGGAAATAGGGATTTTGAAGGAGTTCAAGATAGGAAGACAAAGATAAAAATGTTGCAATTTCGATAACTTCCAGGTATTCTAAAATAAAATCCCATCAAAGCCACCTAATTTTGCACCACCACCTCTTCCTGAATACTGTCGCTTTCAACCTGGTATTTATTGCCGTATTCGCTCATCATCTGCATGATCGGAAGAAGGGTTTTGCCCGCTTCGGTGAGCGAATATTCCACCTTTGGCGGTACAACCTGGTGAACCACACGAAGGACTACCCCGTTTTCTTCAAGATCGCGAAGAACCTGCGAAAGCATCTTGTCGTTGATGATAACCAGGGATTTCTTTAATTCGCCAAAACGTTTGGTGCCATTCCTCAAATTCCAAATCACTAAGCCTTTCCATCGGCCACCAATAATATGGAGTGTTAAATCAACCGGACAGTAAAAAAATGTGCCGTTAAGTTTATATCTGTTCATCCTGCAAAATTGAATATTATACTTCGTTAAAACCCGGTACTTACCAAAATGAAAGCACTTTCGTTTTGGTAAGTATGGGCGCAAATGTAAGAACTTCCAGTACGTTTGCACCGGATTTAAAATATAAAAATATGACTAAAAAAATAATTGTTATCGGAGGTACAGGGATGTTGGGACGGCCTGTTGCCCAACAACTCATCAAAAGTGGTTTTGATGTAACCATTTTTTCGACCAACCAGGGCGAAGCCAAAAAGAAGTTTCCCGACGCAAAAATTGTGGTCGGAAATCTTAATGATGTCGCAAGTCTCGAAAAAGCATTTCAGGGGCAGGATGCGGTTTACCTTAATTTATCAATCCCGGCAACGGCAAAACCCACCGACTGGAATGCCGAACGCGACGGAATGGCAAATGTAATCCTGGCTGCCAGAAAAGCCGGCATTAAACGCATCGGCTATCTGGCGCCGCTTATCATGACTTACCAGGAAAAAAACAATCCGCTCTGGTGGGTTTTCGAAAGCAAACAAAAGGCCGTTGAGCAAATCAGGACGTCGGGTATCCCTTGTTTCATCTTCCATGCAAGCAGTTTTATGGAAAACTTCACAGGTTCGCAACGCGACGGCAATAAAATTAACCTTGCCGGGAAATCGCTTGTCCCGATGTATTATATTGCCGGCGAAGATTATGGGAAACAGGTGGCCAATGCTTTTAAATTGGAAAGTGAAAAAAGCAAAGATTACTACATTCAGGGAACCGAGGCCATGACCGCCGATAAAGCAGCCCGAATATTTGTGGACAATTACAAAAAAGAGTCTTTAAAAATCGCCGCTGCACCCCTTGGTTTACTCAGTTTTATTGGCCTTTTTAAACCGGAATTAAAATATGTGGTTCAACTGATGAAAGCATTGAATAACAATCCTGAGCCTTTTAAGGCCCGTGAAACCTGGGATGAATTAGGAAAGCCAGCAATGACCATAAAAGCCTTCGCTCAGAAATTTAAATTAATCAACAAGTAAAATAGTAAGAATGACAACTTTAGAAATAAACAAAGAAGTGGCGCTCAACTTATCCAGAGCAATTATGACCGGCAACTGGGCAGCCGTTGATGGCTTGCTTTCGGACGATTTCCAGTATATCGGCGATGGCAAACCGGTCATGAATAAACAGCAATACACCTATTTTATGAAAGAATTGCTTTGTACGGCAATGACCGGGATGGATATGCAATTTCACCGCGTAATTGCCGAAGGCGATCTGGTTGCAGTTGATTATACCAACCTGATGACCAATTCCGGCAATTTATTCGGGATACCAGCTACCCATAAACGGGTTACCGGCACCGGACAATTTATACGAGAAGTGAAAAACGGAAAAGTAACTGCCGAATGGCAAACCACCAATATGCACGGCCTGATGCAGCAACTCGGCGTTATCTCGACGCCCGGAAAATAAATCAGCAAATAAATTCATTTCAGGAAGCGGGCAGGAAAAACCTTGTCCGCTTTAGTTTTTAAGGGCATTTTATGATTAAAGAAATCCAGGCCAAGACTGTCCTCACCCACCACGAAGATGCTTTCCCGACCAATTGGGATTTAAACCCATATCGCGGCTGCACCATTGGCTGCAAGTATTGCTTTGCCCAGTATTCCCATTATTACCTGGGCTTTGATGATTTCTTTAAAAATATACTCGTAAAAACCAATGTTGCCGACCGTTTGGCCATCGAATTGAAATCGAAAAAGTGGCAGAATGAGCAGATAAAAATTGGTGGAATTGCCGACCTTTACCAACATGCCGAAAAGAAATACGAACTTCTGCCTCAGATTTTTGATGTGATAAAAAAACACCGGAACCCCATCTTCATACAAACAAAATCAACGCTGATATTGCGGGATTTCGACATCATCAAAGAACTTTCAAAATATACCACTGTTGACATTTCGGTCAGCATTTGTACTTTAGATGAATCTATACGCAAAGTTCTCGAACCCGGTGCTGCTCCCGCCATCCAAAGGATGGAAATGCTTGCCCGGTTTAAAGGAATCTGCCGAAGCACAACCCTTGCTTTTATTCCAATCATTCCGCTTTTGTCTGATAATGAAAAGAACTTAAACGAAACGTTCAGATTGACAAAGTCGTTGGGGATTGACAACATCGTGACCAGCTTCCTGCATTTGCGGAACAAAGGCAAAGCCAGCTTCCTGGAAACCATCAAAACCCATTTCCCGCATATTTATCAGGAGTTTTCGCAATTATACACGAATTCGACCCTTAACGAAAGTTACGCAAACACCATCAAAGCCAAAATCGTTAAATTGCGAAATGAATACGATTTGCACGGGGTTTTTGTTCCGGTTGCAAAAGCGGTCCAGCCTCAGCAATTGTTGCTGTTTTAGGCGGTATATTCCTGCAAATCCTGACCTGATTCCGAATTAATACACCGGACAGGAAATCCTGTGGGTTTCTGCCTTTTTGATGAGAATTCCAAGCATAATTTGATGTGAGCCTGAATGCATGCTGTTTAGCTGCGACATTCCAAAATCATAAGCGTAAGCAAACATAAATCCCTGGTAGTTTATTCCAGCTAATCCGATTAAATCGAGAAACTGCTCGTTGCCCGGATCAAGGGTTCTTCGTAGCGACATTGACAACCAATATTGCTGGTCGGCGGCCTGATAAAATATCGCTTTAAGGTTGGCATCGAGTTGCGATTGCTGGCTGGATGAAAATTTGTACACCACCGATGGTTCGAACAGTATATGATTAAATGGCGAAAAAAGATAGCCGGCATTTGTAAATAATTGTTCCGGAAAATCAGGTTCGGTGGCATCATCATATATCGAAAGTTTTTTAAAACCAAGTCCTGCAACCGAAATACCGGCACTTATACCATCGTATCTGAAATAAGTCCCTGCATTGAAGTTTATGGCAAAGGCGCTTTTTTCGGCTCCATCAACAGCCGGATCGTAATCATGATCGGTTAATGCCGAAAGATTTATAGTATGCTGAAACACCGAAGTCCCTAAGCCAAACGATAGTTTTCTGATTTTTAATAATTCGTCTTCCCGACCTAAATTAATATGATAAGCACAATTTAAATTAACCCCGGTTTCTTTGTTCAATCCATTTTTATCGTTAAAAAAATAGCCACCAACGCCCATGCCCTTTCCGGCGAACGAGTGCGCACTGAGGGTTTGGGTAGATGGCGCATCGGGAATGCCGATCCAATGTTGCGACAGCGTTGCCCTGATTTCGGTTTGTTTGGAAAACCCCGCCAGCGCAGGATTCATCAGGTATGGATTTAAAAGATAGTACTGATATACCGAATTTTCCTGTGATTTTAATTCCAGAAAACCTGTTAATAAAATAATGGCAAGTAGTAATCTTTTCATCAGCTTATCTTTTAAGGGTTACATCGCCGGCAATGGGCGGCTTTCCGTCAAAAAATGAAATCTGGTACCAGTAAGTATCCGACGGCGCGGGTTTATTGTTATATTTCCCGTCCCAACCCAATTCCGAGCCTTTATAACTTACAAGCAGTTTCCCAAAACGATCGAAAATACGGATTTCGGTATCTGGATATTGAGATATTCCTTCGATTTCCCAGGTGTCGTGGATATAGTCGTTGTTGGGTGTAAAAAAGTTCGGGATAACCAGATCAACTTCCCTGACAATGGCCGTTGTATCGTTAACACAGCCATTAAAATCCCTGATAAAAACCACATATTCGCCGGGGTTTAAATTTACAAACTCATTACCGGCCTGGAAATCCTGGTTTTCGAGCGCATACTCATAAGGTGGGGTTCCCTCCGATCCATTTACAACCATCGTCCCAGGTGAAGGAAAAAGTATTGATCCGAAAAAGGGCCCCGGAGCATCAAAAACACTTATCGTATCGGTGTTTTCGCAGTTTCCGGCATTGGTAACTTTAAGCCAGTAATCGCCGGTAATATCAACAATTATCTGAGGTGAAGTTTCGCCGGTTGACCACAAATACTGCTCGTATTGTTCGGCTGGTCCAAGTGTGGCAATGTTTCCTGAGCAAATTTGAATATCATCTCCCAGGTCGAGGAATGGAGGGATACCATCCACGATAATAATCGTATCGGAACCCGTGCATCCTGTTGCATTGGTAACAGTTACCCAATATATCCCGGGTTGATTTGCAACGATCCATTGATTTGTTGACCCGTTTGACCAGAGATAGGATGAATTAGCAAATCCGGCATCCAGCACAACTTCGCCTCCATCGCAAATGGCCTGGTCGTCGCCCAAATTTACAGCAAGCGAAGCATTGATCGAAACATTTATAGTATCGGAGCCAGAGCACCCAATTCCATTGGTAACAAAAACCCAGTAATCGCCGGGGTTTTCAACAACGATTGATTGGCTTGCCGAACCGTTTGACCAGAGATAAGAGGAATAGCCCGCGCCAGCATCCAGAACAATTTCGCTGCCATCGCAAATGGCCAGGTCATCGCCTAAATTTACGGCAAGTGGGGTATCAATTAAAATATTGATGGTATCGGAACCGGAACACCCGATTCCATTGGTAACAGTTATCCAAAATGTACCCGGTTCATCTACAACAATCCATTGACTTGTCGAACCATTCGACCAAAGGTAAGATGAAAAACCCAATCCGGCATCGAGCACAATAACGCTAACATCGCAAAGCGACTGATCATCGCCCAGGTATACTACGGCGCCCGGCGCCACATTGATATAATCCTGCCGCACAAGTG
>CAIYZW010000523.1 GCA_903930725.1 uncultured Bacteroidota bacterium | reverse complement strand
GATGAATGCCCTCAGGAAAAAGGAAGCCAAAAAGCAAATGGCTGCCCCGATGCGGATGATGATGGAGTTCCTGATAAATATGATGCATGCAAAACCGAACCCGGATCTGCCGAAAATGGTGGTTGCCCTAAAAACCACGCCTTTTCGTCTAACGTTGTAATTCCTCAGGAAACAGAAAGCAAGCTAACTTTTAACGCCAAAAATGTTCTTTTCAAATCATCGCAGGACATTATTCTTGACGAATCTTACCCGAGTTTAAACAACATTCTCAAAATCATGAATGATTATCCGCAAAGCCGGTTTTCGATAAATGGCTACACCGACAACACCGGTCTGGATGAAAAAAACCGCGATCTTTCGTTGAGAAGAGCACAAAGTGTGATGAATTACTTTACAAGTAAAGGTGTGGCTGCAAGCAGGCTCGAAATAAAAGGCTTTGGAAGCGCAAACCCTATTGCCACCAACGAAACAGCCGAAGGCAAAAAAACAAATCGCAGGGTCGAAATCAGGATTCTTAACAAATAAAAACCGAACAGTTTATAAAGGAAGGCAGGGCAAAACACCCTGCTTTTTTTATGCCAGATATTTGCCTACAATCGGCATACGGCGCCCCATTCCGAAGGCCTTGGTCGAAATACGCAAAATTGGCGGGGTTTGATGCCGCTTGTATTCGTTGGTGTTTACCAGTTTTAATATTTTCCTTACAACAGCTTCGTCGAAACCCATTTCGATAAGCTCTTTTGGTCCCTGCCGCTGTTCGATATACTGGAAAAGGATTTTGTCGAGAATTTCATATTCCGGAAGCGAGTCCGAGTCTTTCTGGTTTGGCCGGAGTTCGGCTGATGGCGGTTTTGTGATGATATTTTCGGGAATAATTTCTTCTTTAAGATTGATGTACCGGGCAAGTTCAAAAACCTCGGTTTTGTAAACGTCGCCCAGCAACGAAAGCCCGCCGCACATATCGCCATACAAAGTTCCATAACCAACGGCCGCTTCACTTTTGTTGGAAGTGTTAAGCAAAATATATCCAAATTTATTTGAAAGCGCCATCAGCAAAACACCGCGGATGCGTGCCTGAAGGTTTTCTTCGGCAAGGCCAAAAGGCAAATCCTTAAAAAATGGTTTTAACGAATGTTCAAAAGCCGTGTAAGCCTCTTCGATATTGATGATTTGAGCCGGTGACCCAAGGTTTTTGATTAAAATTTCAGAATCGTTTATCGAATGATCTGACGAAAATTGCGATGGCAACATCACCGACAACACATTTTGACGGCCCAACGCTTCAACAGCCAAAGCCAGGGTAACCGCCGAATCAATCCCGCCCGAAAGCCCAAGAATGGCTTTTGTAAAGCCTAATTTCTGAAAATAGTTTTTAACGCCCATCACAAGTGCATCGTGAATAAGGCCAATTTTTATTTTTCCTTCGGGATAATTATCGCCCGGTTTATGCTCCTGATCAGCCTGAAGATTATCGGTGTCAAAAATTCTGAAATCTTCCTCAAAATATTTCAGTTCGCCAATTAAATGTCCGTTTCCATCAATTACCTGCGAGCCGCCATCAAAAAGCAACTCCGTTTGAGCGCCAACATGGTTCACGTAAAACAATGGAACTCCGTACTTTTTAACATTCTTCTTTAAAATACAATTCCGGGTAATATGCTGGTTGTAATTAAAAGGTGAGGCGGCGATGTTGATCATAAAATCGGGTTCCTGACCAATTAATTCATCCATTGGATTAACTGTGTAGAGCGGGTCGTTGCCGATATTCCAGAGATCTTCGCAAATAGTAAGTGCAATTTTGGCACCTTTATATTCGATGATGCTGAATTTTTTATTGGGTTCAAAATAGCGGTATTCATCAAAAACATCATAATTCGGAAGCAGGGTTTTGTGGCGTACATTTCGCACCTTTCCATCGGCTAAAAAGTAAGCCGAATTGTAAAGGTTTTTCCCATGAAAATCAGGGTTTTTTGTTGGAGAGCCAACAATTGCGGCAATTCCACGGCATTTTGTTGCAATATCGGTAATCGCAATATGGCATTTGTTAATGAAGTCGTCGAATTCGAGAAAATCGCGGGGAGGATAGCCGGAAACAGCCAACTCGGCAAAAACAACAAGCTCAGCGCCAGCATCCTTTGCCTGCCTGATGGCCGATTTTATCTTTTCGATGTTGCTTTCAAAATTCCCGATATGATAGTTTATCTGCGCAAGGGCAATTTTCATAAATTTAAAATTTAAAAAATTACACCGAGGGTAATTTCAATATAATGAGGAACCGCTTTTTGACTAATCATCGGATCAACGGTGTTATCGCCTTTTAAAATGTTGGATAAACCGTTAAAATAGGTAATCCCGGCGATAACGGATGTGGAGTTATCAATATAATATTCAACGCCGCCGCCCAAAACCAAAGCGCCTTTAAACTGGGTAATTTCATCCGAAATGTTTCGTTTTGAAGTTTCGTCGAAGTAAGTGGAGCCAACTTTATACGAAAAATTGTCCTGTGATTTGGCTTTCACATTTACCGCCACCGAAAATCCAATCTGACCAAAAAACTGAAGTTTGTCGAATTTATTGGTTTTCATTTTCAGCGTAAGCGGAACATCAATGTAGCGCAGATTGTATTTGCGGTTCATTGTTCCAACCATTACCACGGTGTCATCGCCAACGGTCTGCTGGTGCGGATAGTTCAGTTTCCCGTTGATGTAACTCACGTTAAAACCCGTTCCGAAGAAATAATTTTCGGTGATGGTAAAATCGCTGATAAAACCCCACGAAAACCCGGGAACCGTCCCATCCATCTCATATTCATCCGAATCCGGCGAAATCCAGCCAACGTTGGGAGCTACTTTTAGCCCAAACCTGAATGGTTTTATTTGAGAAAAAACAGGCTGAAGTGCCAGTAAAAATCCAACAAACACCAATAAAACTACTTTTTTCATAAATGCTATTTTTAAGTTGAGAGCAAAATTAATCAAACAACAAGAGCAACGCATTGATTTGATAAAAAACATCATTTTTGGATTTCAAGGCATCGAAACAACAGCCCGGACTTTGAAATGGTTAAAAGAAAACAAATGTTTTTAAGTAAAAAAATGTTTGTAGTCAGTATTCTTTTTATATTTGCTACAAAATCATTAACGTAAAAAATACAAATTATGAGAAAACTTACATTTATTTTTATCCTGTTCATGGCATCAGGCTTTGCTTTTGGACAGTTTTCGATTGGCCCTAAAATCGGGTACAATACATCAAAACTCACCACAGATGCTGATCAGATTACATCAGACCTGTCGAGTAATTTAAACTTCGGTGTTTTTGTCAGATTAGGCTCAAAAATTTATTTACAGCCCGAAGTTAACTGGCTGACCAGAGGTGGCGTTTTTAAAAAACCACAGGTTGGCGATATAAAACCAATCAACCAGGAAGTGGAAATGAAAACCATCGAAATTCCGGTTATTCTTGGCTGGAGGATTATTAATCTTGGCGTTGGAAACATCAGGATTTTGGCCGGACCATCGGCTTCAATCGTTACCAACACAACCGTTTCGACATCAGATGCCAACAATTTTATTAACCCAATCAAAGAAGCAGATATTGAAGATATGATTTGGGGATTTAATGTTGGTGCAGGTGCTGATATTTTAATGTTCACGCTCGACGTAAGATACCAAATGGGTATTAACGAAGTAATTAAAAAGGTTGAAGGTTTTGATATTAATTCGAAGAATAACCTTTTTAGCGTTTCGCTTGGCTGGAAAATTTTGTAAACGATATTCCAGCATTTTACATTTTTAAAATATGCTTAAAGTGCCGGCGTTAATGCAACGTCGGCATTTTTTATTTACTAAAAACCGTTTTATGTTTACAAAACCGCTGTTTTACTGGATGCCTTTATTGATGGCATTTTTCATGGTTTCATGCTCCGGAACCGGCAAGAGAAACCTACAAATAGATGTAAGCAAAATTGAGGTTTCGCCGGTAGTTTTTAAGAGGTACGAAAAACAACTTTTTACCATTAATCGCGGTTCGTTTAAGCAGGAGTTAAAAAAAATTGCCCCCGGATTCCCCGTATTTCTCAACACCGATCTTGACGACACCTTAAATTTAATCCGGTTGAACGATTTTATTACAAGCCCTTTAAACAGTAAGCTTTACGACAGCGTTCAGGATTTATTTCAAAATCTTACGCCTTATGAAGAACAACTAACCGATGCTTTTAAACGATACCGGTTTTACTTTCCTGATATTGCCCTCCCACGGGTGTTTTCGTATGTTTCAGGACTGTCGTACGAATACCCGGTTCAGTTTTATACCGGCGATATGATTGTTGCGCTCGACATGTACCTCGGCAAGGATTTTTCCGAATACCGGCGGATGGGGTT
>CAIYZW010000522.1 GCA_903930725.1 uncultured Bacteroidota bacterium | reverse complement strand
ATTAGCGTGTCGGCCATTTGCAGGTTTAATCCTGAGCCGCCAGCCTCGGTCGAAAGAAAGACTTTATACTGTGGGTTGGTTTCAAACTTGCGGATAAGTTCGCCGCGCGATTTGACCGGAATCTTCCCGTTAAGTTCCACAAATCCAATGCTATGGTCGCGCAATAATTTCCCGATCAGTTTATGAACTTTTACCCACTCCGAGAAAATAATGATTTTGCGGTCGTTGTTGGGAACATCCAGCTTTTCGAGTAAAATGTATTGAAGCTCCTCTAATTTAGGCGATTCGTTGGTTTCTTCATCAATCAGATAGGTCGAATCGCAAACCATGCGCATACTTGCCAGCAGCAGTTGCAGGCGTTGAAGGTCGTAAGGTGTAAGGAATTTTTTATGGATAATCTGTGAGATGCCTTTGGCATAAGAGCTATGATAATCAGACTGCAAAGGCGAAAGATTTACATGGATGTTGATCTGCTGCAAATCGGGCAACTGATCGATAACCTTTCGTTTTTCGCGACGGAGCAAAACCTCATCCAGCTTTTTATGCAGCTTTTGAAGGTCGTAATAACCATTTATTTTGTCATGCCTGTCGGGATCGAAAAGGCAGTGCTGGTACGAAAACTCCCACAATGGCCCCAGAAACTCCGGATCGAGGATGCTCATGATCGAAAAAATGTCGATCAGCCGGTTTTCGATGGGCGTTCCGGTGATCACCAATTTGTGTTTGGCGTCAATCCTTTTGAGCGAATTGGCCGTTTTGGTTTCGTAATTTTTGGCGCGTTGCGCCTCGTCCATGATCAGAAAATCAAATCCGGCTTTATTAATCGCCACCTGGTCGCGAAGGATGGTTTCGTAATTTACAATGAAAAAATAATGCTCGTTGTCGCTGTATTGAAAAATCCGTTCGTCGGGATTTCCCTGAATAATCAAAGGCTTCTCATCCGAAAACTTTTCGATTTCTTCTTTCCATTGCGATTTTAAAGAGGCCGGACAAACCACCAGCGTTTTCCTGAAACTGAAAATCTGTTTCTTCAAAATGGCTGTGCCGATAGCCTGAACAGTCTTTCCCAAACCCATCTCATCGGCAATGATGGCTGATTTGCGGTAAAGCGCAAACTCAATTCCCTCTTTCTGGTAAGGAAATAGTTCGGCTTTTATCATGCTGAAATCGGGAACGTGGATTTCTTTAAGCCTGGCCAACATCACTTTTTCAAAGGCTGCTTCAATCTTTTCGCGCACTTCCGGGCGAATTTTAATTATCCCGCTTCCGTTGGCCGACTCGATAAAACCAAGGAAACCCGTTATTTCAGCATCTTCGATAAACATGGCTTTCTTAAAATATCTCGAAATGAGCAATTGCTCTTCCACCGGCAGTTTGTGCGGATAAAACCACGAAATTTTGTATTCGTTTAGCGGGTCGCAATAAATCTCGATAAACGGGCAGGTTTTGCCAAGTTTGCCATAAAGCGTTTTATTTTCCTTCAACTGACTAAAAGCAAACATAATATGTTTGGTTGTGCCGAGCTTGTTGAGCCGCGAATCGGCGCTGTCGCTGTAGCCGGTTTCGTTTTCAAAATCCCGCAAAAAGACTTTATACTTAACCCCGTTTTCGTTGGTCAGCGTGTGGTCGCCATAAATATTTGTCGCCCATTTTATGCGGTATTTTGCGGAATCGGCTTTTTCGCGGCGCTCTTTAAGCACGCGGTTTATCATGCCTTCGCGGGTATATTGTTTGTGCTCCGGGCGCTCTTTGGGATCGAGCAGTTGCAATTCGCTTTCCAACTGGAGCAGACAGGCATAAGAATTTTTATCCCAACCCGACATTTCCTTCCCCATTTTTGGATAAACATTCCCGTTTTCTTCGATACAAATGGCGTATTCCACCGAATCGTTCGACTGGTCGTCGTTTACGATAAGTTCGTACTTTGCCGGCGACTGCGACAAAATCTGGCAATTGCCGTTATTAAAAATGATCTCGCCCAAAGCAAGCTGGTTTTTGTCGAGAAGTGCGCTGAGGCTTTCCTTTTGCGCTAATACAATTTCATTAATGCTCATTTCCGGTAAATTTATTTATTATTTTTTTGCCTATGCTTTGAAAAAAAGAAATGTTTGGAACGGGCAAAATTAGAAATGTTTGGAAGATTTCTGAAGCTAAAAATCACAATTAAAGATTACACCAATACATGAAGAAAGGGACAATTGCACCATACACGAGGTGTTTTTTACTGAATTATCAACCAGATAACAGCAGATTTCTGTCAAAATACAGGTAACACAACAAGCCCTCTATAGTATAAACGAAAGCAAGGTTTTAATTTCATTGTCGGAAATGCCGGCATGTTCT
>CAIYZW010000521.1 GCA_903930725.1 uncultured Bacteroidota bacterium | reverse complement strand
GTTTTGGTGCAGCTTGTTGATTTATTGGGGTAAATTTCTTCCGGTTTTGATTAAAATGCCTTCCAGTACTGCTGATTTCTGAAATGATGATTCATCCAAAAGCTGCGGTTACACCAAAATAAAATTGATTAAAAGGAAGCATCCTTTGATGTTTCGTGTATTCAAATGCCAGCATCACTTATTTGCGAATTGTCCGCATAGGAAGCTCAGAGATAGTAATAAATCATTTTCAGGGTTTCAGAAAGGCGTTTTTTTCAAAATCGGAACATTAGCTTCACAGCATTTTGGCTTGCTTCGTACCGACATTGATAAAATCATTAATCCATTACAAGCATTATTTTAGGGTGTTTGCATCAAAAAAAAACGAACCTGAAGTTTTCAGATTCGTTTTTGAAACAGCTATTTTAAAGGCCTTTCGATAATAAATATTTCTACTATTTAAGCTTCAAATCCTTGATAATTGCTTCAATTTTCTCGTCGAGTTTTTTGTTGACGGCATCATAATCTTCTTTGGTTTTCAGTTCATCTTTAACCCCAAAATAGAATTTAATTTTAGGCTCGGTTCCCGAAGGACGCATGCTTATTTTGCTGCCATCGGCGGTAAAGTACTGTAATACATTCGATTTTGGAAGATCAATCTTAGTCTCTTTTTTTGTTGTAAGATCGGTTTCTTTGCTGGTTTGATAATCTTTTACCAGGATTACTTTCGATTTGTTGATGGATTCAGGAGGATTGGCCCGGAAGTTTTCCATCATTTTCTGGATTTCCTCAGCGCCGGCTTTGCCTTTTTTGGTAACCGAAATGAGGCTTTCTTTGTAAAAACCATATTCGATGTAAACGTCAATCAGGATATCGAAGAAACTTTTGCGCTGGTTTGCTGCATAAGCGGCAACTTCGGCAATCATGGCACAGGTTGCAACTGCATCTTTATCGCGCACAAAATCGCCAATCATAAAGCCGTAGCTCTCTTCGCCGCCGCCAATAAAGATTTTTTTACCTTCATTTTGTCTGATAACGTCGGCAATCCATTTAAAACCGGTTAAAACATCGTAACACTCAACGCTAAATTTCTTTGCAATATCCTTGATCAGCTCAGTGGTAACAATGGTTTTGACGATGTATTCGTTGCCAGTAAGTTTGCCCTTTTTTAGCCAGAGGGTAAGCAAATAATAGGTTAGAACGGAGGCTGTCTGGTTGCCATTGAGCAATATAAAATTGTCGTTATGATCTTTTACAGCAATTCCAACGCGGTCGGCATCGGGATCGGTGGCCATTACAAGGTCGGCATCAACTTTTCGTGCTTTATCGAGCGCAAGTTCCAGTGCTGCCGGTTCTTCGGGGTTTGGCGAAATCAAAGTCGGGAAATCGCCGTCGTTAATATCCTGTTTGTAAACTCTGAATACATTTTCAAATCCGAGGCGCTCAAGTATAGCGGGTACGAGTTTTACGCCTGTTCCATGAAGCGGGGTGTAAACAATCCGAAGATCAGCCTGTCTGAAGTTTGATCCCGGCGATACCGAAACTTTTTCGACCTCATCGAGGTAAAGATTGTCAATTTCTTCGCCAAGCAGCGAAATATTTTTTTCGATGCCTTTAAATTTAACATCTTCAATCTTGATTTTCTCAACTTCGATGATCACATTTTTATCGTGTGGAGGTACCATTTGGGCGCCATCACTCCAGTAAGCCTTGTATCCGTTGTATTCTTTGGGATTGTGAGAAGCTGTGATCATAACCCCGGTGTGGCATTTTAAATGCCTTATGGCGAACGAAAGTTCGGGTGTGGGCCGGAGTTCCTCGAAAAGAAAGACTTTAAAACCGTTTGCCGAAAATACGTCAGCGGTAATCTGAGCGAAATACTGGCTTTTGTTGCGGCAGTCGTAGGCAATAGCTACGCGGAGGTCTTTTTCGCCGGGAAGCACTTTTTTAATATAATTTGCCAATCCCTGTGTAGCCATTCCAACCGTGTATTTATTCATCCGGTTTGTTCCGGCTCCCATGATTCCTCTCAAACCACCGGTTCCGAATTCGAGGTCCCTGTAAAAACTCTCTGTGAGTTCGTCGGGATTATTTTCGATCATATTACGCACAGCATCACGGGTTTCGCTGTCGTAGGTTGATGCCAGCCATTTTTCGGCTTTCTCAAGAATAGTCTTTTCAATTTTTTCTTTTGACATGATATTATTGATTTATGATTTGTGATTTGCAGCCAGTAAATTCTTGTAAAAATACATATTTAAATTTCTCTATCTGAAAAAATATTTCCTAAAATCTTCAAAGCAAAAGTAATTTTTTTCGAATAGGCAAATCTAATGATAATGCAGTTTATGAATGAATTTTTTTAATTTTATCGCTTTTTAAGATTTAGCATCCATCTTATGGAAAACATTCATAATCCCGAAATTAGCCTTGCTTACGATTTTGTCGAATTCACCAACCGGAACATTTTTCTTACGGGGAATGCCGGGACTGGAAAAACCACTTTTTTGCATAATCTCAAAAAGAGGTCGCCAAAACGAATGATTGTAGTTGCTCCAACAGGAGTTGCAGCAATCAACGCGGGTGGAGTTACGATTCATTCCTTTTTTCAGTTGCCTTTTGGGCCACACATTCCGGAAACCCTTTCGGCGAATAGTTTACCTGAAGATGATACCAGCAAAGCATCGGGTTACAACGTAAAAAAATTTCACCGCGAAAAAATCCAGATTATTAAAAGCCTCGATCTGCTTGTAATTGACGAAATCAGCATGGTTCGCGCCGATCTTCTGGATGGCATTGATGAGGTTCTGCGTAAATACCGCGACCGCTACAAACCTTTTGGTGGCGTGCAATTATTGCTGATTGGCGACTTGCAACAACTTTCGCCTGTGGCAAAGGACGAAGAATGGGATTTACTGAAAAATTATTACGACACTGTGTTTTTCTTTAGCAGCAAAGCTTTGCAGCAAACCAATTTTATGAGCATCGGACTGAAACACATTTACAGGCAAAAGGATGCCGTTTTTATCGGGATGCTCAACAAAATCCGCGACAACAGCCTGGATGATGACACTCTGGTTCAGCTAAATAAGCGTTATATCCCGGGATTTGTGAATGATTCGGGTGAAGGATACATCATTCTTACCACCCATAATTATCAGGCCAGGGAAATTAACGAAACTAAGCTGACAAAGCTTAAATCTTCGTCCCATAAATTTACAGCAAGTGTATCAGGCGATTTTCCCGAATATTCGTATCCAACCGATTTTGAACTTACCTTAAAAATTGGTGCACAGGTGATGTTTGTTAAAAATGACATCTCCCGCGAGAAGCTGTTTTTTAATGGGAAAATCGGTGTCATCGAGCGTTTTGAAGATGAAATGATTTATGTTAAATGTCCCAACGACCTTGAAGCAATCCCGGTTAGCAAGCTTGAATGGGATAATACGAAATACACCATCGCCGAAGAGACCAAAGAGATCAACGAATCTGTGGTTGGGACTTTTAAACAATACCCGCTTAAACTGGCCTGGGCAATTACAATCCACAAAAGCCAGGGATTGACATTTGAAAAGGCCATTATTGATGCCAACGCTGCCTTTGCGCATGGCCAGGTTTACGTTGCACTCAGCCGCTGCAAAACCCTCGATGGACTGGTTTTGAGCAGTCCGATTTCTTTCAGAAGTATAAAATGTGACACCCGGGTTGTACAATTTAACCACGAAATCGGTGAAAATCCACCCGGTGAACAGACTTTAACTGAAGCGAAAAACGCCTACCAACACGCCTTGCTCATCGAGCTTTTCGATTTTTCTTCAATGCAGCGCCGCATCAATTATTTGCTAAAATTGCTCAACGAGCATCTGTCGAGCCTCCATCTTGCCGACCGTGACCAAATTGCACAAATGAATCCTGTATTTAAGACTGAGTTGCTCGATGTGTCAGGAAAATTCATAACCCAGATACGGCAACTCAGC
>CAIYZW010000520.1 GCA_903930725.1 uncultured Bacteroidota bacterium | reverse complement strand
TTTATGATTTTGGAAAAATTCCGGTTTCTTCTGAAGCAACCAGCATGACATGGAATGGAACCGATTCTGATGGAAACCGTTCACCACGCGGATTGTACTTCATCATCCTCAAAGAAGGAACCCATTCAAAAACCGTTAAACTGATAAAATATTAATTTAAAATCAAAAATCTACACTTCGACTACGCTCAGTGTCCTAAATCATAAATCTGAAATCACAAATCTGAAATCATAAATCAATCAATTCCCCTACCCTATGTTTTTTAATATCGAAGCATTTACGCACAAAGGTGTTCTACGCGACATCAATCAGGATACTATGCTGGTGCACAACCGGGTTCTTGACACAGGGACGGTTTCGGTGGAAATAAAAAGCCCTACTAGGTGTTTTGTAGCCGATGGTGTTGGCGGACATTTAGCCGGTGAGGTAGCCTCAAAATTAGTTATCGAATATCTCAATGATGAGCTACCTTTAACCAATCATCCCGAAAAGGAGGCAATTAGCGCGCTTTGCCACGAAATTAACCTGCAGTTAATAAGTTACAGTGCCGAGAATTCGATTTATAGCGGCATGGCAACCACACTGGCAGGAATAATCTTTTACGAAAATCGGTTTTGTCTTATTAACGCCGGCGATTCGAGGGTTTTGCTCCTTCGCGACCACCAGCTTCAGAAACTTACCCAGGACCAGGTTTTAGCCCCCGAAATAGCAAACAGCCCTATCACAAGTTATTTTGGAGGTACCAAAAATGCCCTCGATATTGTAATTTCAGCCGGTAGTAAAGAAGTTCGTCCTGATGATATTTTTATGGTCTCATCCGATGGCATTTTTAAGGCCCTTACGCTTTCTCAAATCGAAAAAATTCTGTCTAATTCAAAAACGCTTAAAGAAAAAGCTGAGTTTATTTTTTACAAGGCCATTCAAAACGGTGCTCCTGATAATATTAGTTGTATTTTTATCGGGGTGCAAAACGACAATAAAAGCAGTTAATCACACACGGGCATGGATGTTTTATTTGATGATATTTTAAAAACAAAACCTTATCCCGAAGGCCAATCGCCCGACGACACATCGTTTTTTTCGTCGGTAGCCACAACTGCGGCCTACCAAAACCTTCCTGATTTTCCCGAAACCGATCTTTCGCAAATTGATATTCCGGAGCCTGAAGATGGCCGTACCATCCCGTATTCGGCCATTGGTGCCGAAAAAAAACGTACCACCACGCACCATCTTGGAATTGGTGATAAACTGGAGCTAAACAGCTTAAAATACGAAATTACAGGCATGATTTCGGAAGAAGGGAAATCGGGCGAAGCCATTATTTACAAGGTTAAAAACGAACAAGGCTCGGTTTATGCGCTTAAATTGTACTACGAATTTACCGACGAACACCTCGAACCAAGCGCCGATACTTTGCAGCGGATCCGCGAAATAAAAGGGAAAGACATTCTTCATCTTTTCGACTTTGGTACAGGCCCTAACAAATATCTTAACAAGTTTTGTTTCGAGATAAGCGATTTTGCTGCTGGCGGTGATTTGCTCCATGTTAATAATCTTAAAGAAAAATATTCGATTGCTTTCCTCGAAAATGTGGTGATTGCAGGCATCTTCCGGGGAATCAAAGCTTTGCACCGCGAAAAAATTTATCACTGCGACCTCAAGCCTCAAAATGTTTTCTTTCTGGATGAAGCACAAACGCAGGTTGTTATCGGCGATTATGGTTCGGCCAAATCGCGCGAAAAATCATCCGAAAAGGAACTCAGCCATACAACCATTACAAAAGGCACCGAGTTTTATCTTGCACCGGAACAGGCTTTTGGCATCGTTTCCGAAAAAAACGATTATTACAGCCTTGGGATGATTGTGTTGCATCTTTTCTACCCCGAAAACGTTAGCCGAAAAAACCTGCGCCGCATTTTTGAACGCCGCACCAAAGGTGTCCAGATTATTGATTTTGATAATAAATTTGATCATCTTAACCAATTAATCGAAGGATTAACGCTTCAGGACTACAATAATCGCTGGGGCGAAGAGGAAATTACAAGATGGATTGCCGGACGGGAAGTAAGCGTAAATTATGCAAGTTACGGCAACAGGAATTATATCAAAATCGGGCAATCCAACCTTCGTACAAGCAAAGATGTGGTCGAATTTATCGAAGCAGGGAACTCTTTTTATGAAGAACTAATCGAAGATAAAGAAGGCTATAATACGCTGCTAACCTGGATTTCGCAATCGCAGGGCGACGAAAACCGAACCCTTTTCGATAAAATGATTTCATATTACAAGCGGTTTTATGGGATTGATTTTGTCCGCGAAGCCATCCTTTTTTATTTTGCCCCATTGCGGACCATCAGTGTTGGATTGGTAAAATTCGATTTTAATAATGTTCAGAAATTGAGCGAAAATACCCATGCTTTTGTGGCTTTGCTCGATGATCTCTGGAAAATAACTGATTTTACAACGCTTAGGTTTTACTTTTTAGATCGGAAGCACACGTCTGAACTCCAGTCACCT
>CAIYZW010000519.1 GCA_903930725.1 uncultured Bacteroidota bacterium | reverse complement strand
CTCCAGATGTACCAATTCCTTTGTCGCATACTTCGCGGTATGAACAGCAAGTTCTTTCCCGTTAAGGTAAAAATAGGTATCAAAACGGTCGAATTTGTAAAAAGTCCAGAAAAAATCCTTGTATTGAGCGCGGCTTCGTCCAAAATCCATCTGGTAACCATTGTAAAACTGGGCGTTTACTTGCGATGGATTCAACACACCAAGAAACATCACCCCAAAAATGAGTGATAAACTGATGCATAATTTCTTGCGTAAAGGTTGCTCCATCCGAAACCTGGTAATTTTAAATGTTTTGCAAATTAAGCGATTTCTGTCCAGGTTGTCCCGGCCAGCCATCGCGATTTGTTTTCAAATATTGATAACTTTGTAACATTCAAAATATTTTGTTTGAACGATGGTTTGATTGCACAGGTTTCCACCACAAATTCCTCCAAAAATGATAAAGGTTGATAAATTGATTTTTAACGCTTTCCAGGAAAACACCTACCTGGTTTATGACGAAACAAGCGAATGTCTGATTATTGATCCCGGCTGCCAGGACGCTTACGAACAGCAGGAGCTGGTTGATTTTATTGACGAAAAAAAACTAAAACCCGTTGGGCAATTGTACACCCATTGCCACATTGATCATATTCCCGGAAACGCTTTTGTGTTTAAAAAATATGGCCTGCGCCCGGTAATGCATAAACTTTCGCTGCCTTTTTTTATGAGAGCCAATGAGCAAAGCCGGATGTTTGGATTAGATGAAATTGAGATTATTGAGCCTGAAAAATTTATTGCCGAAGGAGATAAAATTAAATTCGGAAACTCATTCCTCGAAGTTTTGTACACCCCCGGCCACATTGACGGCCATGTTTGTTTTGCGAATAAAAATTCAAAATTTGTAATTGTCGGAGATGTTCTGTTCCGCGATAGTATTGGTCGCACTGATTTGCCAACCGGTGATTTCGACATTTTGGAGAGCAGCATTAAAGATAAACTTTATACGCTGGGAGCCGACTTTACGGTTTATCCCGGGCATGGCGTAAAAACTACTATTGGCCACGAAATGAAAAATAATCCCTTTGTCAGGATTTGAAAAATCCTAACGTTTCAGGATTTCCGGGTGTATCACTGATACATTACCAGCAATCAGGTTTAATTGGAATTTGATTAATTTTCATGCAATCAAAATCGGCCAAAAGATACTGACCTGATGGTCAACAGTTGCAATATCCGGTCGAATCGGAAGTTATTGGAGGGTGAATTTTACAAAATAATTTGTCGCTTCGATGTTTTTTGGTTAATACTTGCAACCAATTATAAACCAACAGCGTTTTAAAATGGGATACTTTTTTTTCGTACTTTTGCACGTTAATTTAATCAAATTTTTATAAAATGAAAAAAGCAAAAGTTCTGTATATAATGCAGGAAATTACCCCTTACCTGAAAGAAAGTTCTATGAGCCACATTGGCAGATACTTACCTCAAGGGATACAGGAGAAAGGGCGTGAAATCAGAACTTTTATGCCACGGTTTGGACATATCAACGAACGCAGAAACCAACTTCATGAAGTAATCCGCCTTTCGGGGATGAACCTGATTATTGACGATTCCGATCACCCGCTTATTATTAAAGTTGCTTCTATTCAACAAGCCAGGATGCAGGTGTATTTTATTGATAATGAGGATTATTTTTTACGGAAAAACATGTTCCGCGATAAAACCGGCAAATTTTTCGATGACAACGACGAGCGTGCCATATTTTTTAATCGCGGGGTTCTCGAAACCGTAAAAAAACTTGGCTGGCCGGCTGACATCATACATTGCCATGGCTGGTTTACCGGGCTGGTGCCGTTGTACATTAAAAAAGCCTTCAAAGACAACCCACTCTTTAGCGATTCCAAAGTTGTTTACTCCCTTTACAACGATGAATTTAGCGAGATTCTCGCCCCACAATTTGTAAAAAAACTCAAATTTGATAAAATTAAAGAGGCCGACATTAAAGGACTCAAAAATTGTGATTTTTCAAGTATTTCAAAAGTTGCCATGGATTACGCCGATGCGATAATTATTGGCGCCGAAAATCTTGACCCAGTGCTTGAAGAATACGCCCGCTCACTTAATAAACCTTTGCTCGAATTCCAGGACAAGGAGACTTTTATCGAATCATACAACACATTTTATAATCAACTTTTAGAAGATAAAAAAGACTAATTTCCTCTTTCTTAAATAAAATATTCATCAGACTAACAACGATTTATGCGAAATTTTCTCAAGCATTTCCTTCTGCTCTTTTTGATGTTGAATTTATTTTTTTC
Organism: uncultured Bacteroidota bacterium; assembly: GCA_903930725.1. GTDB lineage: Bacteria > Bacteroidota > Bacteroidia > Bacteroidales > 4484-276 > CAJATL01. The sequence goes on along the minus strand of CAIYZW010000519.1, from coordinate 5,701 downwards.
CTGTAAAGATGATCCCTCCATTATTGGTGTTGATTTACAGCCCGAAACAGATAAGTTGAAGGTTTTTGTGAGCGACACAACCACAATAATAGCATATTCGGTTCCCGAAGATTCGATCAGGACTGATGAAACTACAGTAAGTTTATTGGGAAGTAATTTCGACCCTGTTTTTGGAGCCACTACTGCCAGCATTTACACACAAATCAGGCTTTCGACTACTTCGGTTAACTTTGGAACCAGTCCACAGCTCGATTCGATTGTTCTTGCTTTGGAATACACAGGAGTTTCGTATGGCGATACAACAACGCCACAAACTTTCAGGGTTTTTCAACTTGCCGATACACTCATCCGCGATTCGTCGTACTATTCAAACCAAACCAGGCAAATTATCCAACCCGAAATTGGTAGTTTTACATTTACTCCTTTGCCGCACGACAGTATTTATGTTGATACCATTAAATACAAGGCCCAGCTTCGGATGCACCTTACCGACGAATTTGGATACAAAATCTTAAATGCCGACACTTCAGACCTTGCTTCGGGTCTAGCCTTTTTGAGATTTATGAAAGGACTTTACATTACCGCCGACCCGGTTTCTTCCGGCGGAGCAATGCTTTATTTTAGCCTTGTATCAAATTATTCGAGGATGACGATTTATTACCACAGCTCGCCTGACACACTAAAAAATTATAACTTCCCAATTACCGATGCCAGTGCACGGTTCATGAATTTTAATCATTATGGATACCAGGGCGCTGACGCTGAAATGATGTCACAAGTTTTTAATGGCGATACAACACTTGGCTCCGAAGTACTCTATCTCCAGGCTATGTCCGGGATTAAAACAAAAATCAAGCTTCCATTTTTCAGAGATTGGGTTAAAAACCAAAAAATTGCTATTAATGAGGCCAAACTGATTATCACTGATTACAATCCCCAAAGCGAGTTTGAACCGGCACCTGCACTCATTTTGCTACAAGCCAAAGAAAATGGTTCCAGCTCGTTGATGCTGGATTATTATGAAGGGACATCCTATTTTGGCGGTGATTATGATTCGGATAATGGAGAATATTTTTTCAGAATTTCGAGGTATGCGCAGAACCTCCTGAAATCAGACACGATTAATGATTATGGACTTTACCTTGTTGTTTCCGGTGGATCTTTAATAGCGAACCGTGTTCAGATTAACGGCTATAATCCTTCATCCCCATCAGCACTTGAAAAACGTTTAAAGTTAAAAATGATTTATACGAAATTATCAAATTAAAAATTTCAATTTATGTGTGGAATCGTTGGTTACATCGGATCAAAACAAGCCTATCAGATTTTAATAAATGGGCTAAAACGCCTTGAATACAGAGGTTACGACAGTGCTGGGGTAGCAATACTCGACAGCGAAATAAAACTTTACAAAACCAAAGGCAAAGTTGCCGACCTTGAAGAATACGTCAAAAACAAAGACATTTCAGGAACACTGGGTATTGCACATACCCGCTGGGCAACGCACGGTGAGCCAAACCATGTAAATGCGCATCCGCACCTGTCCGAATCCGGAAATCTTGCGGTTATCCACAATGGCATTATCGAGAATTATGACATTCTTAAAGAAAAATTGCAGAAACTCGGGATAAAATTTGTAAGCCAGACTGATACTGAGGTTTTGGTACAATTTATCGAATATGTTCAAAAAATGGAGAAAGTTGACATTGTAACTGCTGTACAACTGGCACTTAGCCAAGTAATTGGAGCATACGCAATTGTTGTTATTTCAAAAACTGACCCTGATTTATTGATTGCCGCACGTAAAGGTAGCCCGTTGGTTATTGGAATTGGCAAAGATGAATTTTATATTGGATCAGACGCATCACCAATCGTTGAATATACCAAAGAAGTGGTTTATCTTGATGATGAAGAAGTTGCAATCATGCGGCGCGGCGAAAAGCTTCAGATCAGAACCATAAGAAACCAGGTAAAGACGCCTTTTGTCGAAAAATTAGAAATGGATTTAAGCCATTTAGAAAAAGAAGGTTTCGATCACTTTATGTTGAAAGAAATTTTTGAACAGCCAAAATCTATTCGCGACAGCATTCGTGGCCGGCTTAACCTAAGTAAAGACACCATTTCGATGGCCGGTATTATTGATTATGAAAAAGAATTTCTTAAAGCCAGGCGAATTATTTTCATTGCTGCAGGAACATCGTGGCATGCCGCCAAAGTTGGCGAATATCTTATCGAGGAATTGGTAAGGATGTCGGTTGAAGTTGAGTATGCCTCCGAATTCAGGTATCGCAACCCAATAATTGATGAAAATGATATCGTAATTGCTATTTCACAGTCCGGCGAAACTGCCGACACACTTGCTGCAATGCATCTTGCCAAATCGAAAGGAGCATTGGTTTATAGTATTTGTAATGTGGTAGGTTCATCAATTGCCCGCGCTGCTGCTGCCGGCTCATACACCCATGCTGGTCCCGAAATCGGAGTTGCTTCTACAAAGGCTTTCACGGCACAGGTAACAGTTTTAATGCTGATGGCACTTGCGCTTGCTCAAAAAAAGAAAACGATTACAAAAGAGCGTTTCGATCAATTAGTTAACGAATTAGATTCGATACCTGCAAAAGTTGAAGAGACACTAAAGATTAGTGAAAAGGTTAAAGAGATTTCAAAGATTTTTACCTACTCGCGTAACTTCCTTTACCTGGGCAGAGGTTATAATTTCCCTGTGGCGCTCGAAGGCGCTTTAAAGCTTAAAGAAATCTCTTACATACATGCCGAAGGTTATCCGGCAGCTGAGATGAAACATGGGCCAATTGCTCTTATTGATAAAAAAATGCCCGTTGTAGTAATTGCACCCGATTCAGGAATCTATGATAAGGTTGTGTCAAACATCCAGGAAATTAAAGCACGTAAAGGAAAGGTTATCGCTGTTGTTTCAAAAGGCGACAAAACCGTTGCCGGCCTTGCCGACTATGTTTTTGAGATACCTCATACCGACGAATTGCTTTCACCGCTGATTTCGGTAATACCTTTGCAGTTGCTTGCTTATTATGTGGCAGTAATGCGCGATTGCGAAATTGATCAGCCACGAAATCTTGCTAAATCAGTGACTGTTGAATAAAATTTTCACCAACAATTAAAAAAGGGCACCTCGTTTTGAGAGTGCCCTTTTTTATTGCTTTAAAATATCTTTTTTCGATTACCCGATTTTAGTAAAATAATATCCGGTTATCAACTATTTCAGACTTTTTCTCGAGTGCTTTGAATACTGAGTTGGAGCTTACTCTTGATGAGAAACCACTCTTCAGCTGGGCAATGTTTGAAGTAAAATTACTGTTTTCGCCTGGTGTATTAACTTTATCAACCAAAACAACAAATACAGCATTGCTTCCCTTTATTGGTGCAGATACCTGACCTGGCTGCATAGTAAATACTTCACCTATTACTTCGTATTCCCTGCCAAAACCTGGGATATTACGGGCTGTGAATGCCAGATTTGTGGCAGTATCAACCTTTTCTCTAAGTATTTGAGCAAGTTTGTAAATATCAGTGGAATTGCTCGACTTAATTTTTTCGATCAGATAGTCAGCTTTTTTGCGGCTTAAAACCAATGGTCTGATTTGTTCTTTAACTTTTTCGACAGGTGAAAAACCTTTTTCGAATACATCTTTCAATACAGCAACGATGTAACTTTTTCCATCTTCAAAAACCGGAGAAACAACGCCAGGTTTAACTTTTTCTGAATAAGCCCAGCGTACAATCTGACGTGGGTTTTCGACGCCAGCAATCCTGTTGGCCATCGGAGCCAGTTTATCAGCTGATCTCTTATTTAAGCCCCTGTTTATAACAGCTGTGTCGAATTGTGAAAATACACGGTTTTCGCCGGAAAATTCGCTGGCTTTAAGGTAATAATCCTGAAAGGTAGTATTACTTGGCTCAATTGCTCTTGTTACCAAAGCAACTTTGGCTTTTTCGACAGGTGTGGTTTTATCTGAAATCAATAAAATATGATAGCCCAGAGGAGAAGTCATTTTTTTGATATCGCCTTTTTTTGCATCAATGCCTTCTTTAAAGAATGGCGAATATCCCTGATCACCATCAACCATCCAGCCGATTTCGCCTTTGTCTTCTTTTGCCGATGGGTAATCAGAAAAACGAATTGCCATACTTTGGTATTTGTATGGGTCTTTTTTAATTACAGTTAAGAGGCTATCAACAAGATTTTCAGCACTTCGCTGGGTTCTTTTACTTATCCCCTGCCCCGAAGGTGCTGTTTCGTACGAAATCAGTATCTGGCTCATTTTTATCGAATCAGGGCGCATTTGTTTGTCAACTATTTTTGCAATCTGATAGGTTTCGTTCTCAATGTAAGGCCCAATGAGGGTTCCTAATGGATCGGTAAAAACCTGCTTTGCAATGCGTGCCGGAAGCTGGGCTTCTTTTTTAAATGCGCTGTCGTATCGGTTATCCGAAACAGAGTTTACAAATGTTGCAACATCTGTTGTTGTTGTAAAATCCTGGTAAATTTGATTTACTTCATTCGTGATTGCTTTGCGGTCTTCGGCAGAGGCTTTAACTTCAAAAACAACATAATCAATCGAACGGGTTTCTTCCTGTTCATAATTATATTTGAATTCGTCATAATAAGCCTTAATGTCGGTATCGGTAACCTTAACAGATGAATCGGAAACTGAAGCGAATTTTGCTGCTACGTATCTGAAATCGGCAGTTGAGTTTTTTGCACTATAATCTAATTTTGCGATAGCTTTGGGCACATAATATGCCTTTGTAACTAAGTTTTTATATTTGGTGCTCAACCTATCTTCCTTAACCATCTTTTCGAGGCTTAGGTAGCGTCTTTTCATATCTGCTGATTGACTGTCAAGATTTCCAAGAAAGTTTTTCACCATTTCAGCATCAAATGCATTGGTTTTCGGATTTCTGAACGATTGAATTACAAACTTGTGTGGGTTATCACCAAGAATCTGATCCGAAAGTTCATCGCTGGTAACTGTAAGTCCCAGTTCGTCATATTCTTTTCCCATTAAAATCTTTTCAACCATCTGCGACCAAATGCCTTGCTTTACCTGATAAAGATCATCCTGGCTAAGCTTATCACTTTGCTGCTGATCCTTTTGCATCTGGATTTGTTCCTCGGTTTTATCATTGAATTCCTTGATCGGAATTTCATCGCCGGCGATTTCTCCAATATAATTTGCTCTGTATTTATTTCTTGGTTTTAAAAAATCACCAAGCACAAAAGCGGCAAGAGCTACGCCAATGATAATTACGAGTAATCCTGACTGTTTTCTAATTTGTCCTATTAATGCCATAATACACTTTTTTTTTACGAGTTTGCAAAAATACAATAGAATATGAAACGGGGAAATTTTTTTTAAGATAAAGTATGAATAAAGAAAAGAATAGGCAAAGCTATTGGCGATTCTTGTCAATTTTTGAAGGTTAGCTCTTGCATTTTTAAACTAGAAAACTGTAATAATGCAAGCAAAAACTATATCAAATAGCTCATTCAGGCCATCTCGCTATGTAATGATCGCTTGAAGGAAAAACCCGGAAAAGCTGGTACAGTTGGAAATTTATGGGTAAGAAAATACAGGGAGGAGCAATCAAAAAAATAGTCAAATAAAAAGTTATGTCATTTATCAACATCATCTTCAACGGTAAAAACGCCACGGGGATTTCG
>CAIYZW010000518.1 GCA_903930725.1 uncultured Bacteroidota bacterium | reverse complement strand
GGAATTTTTTGCCGTGTAAAAAATGGTGGCATCCTCAAAGCTGGTGATGAAATGGTTTTTATCCCGAAAGTCTTTAAAGTCCGGATCATCACGCTCAGCGACCGCGCCAGCAAAGGTATTTATGACGATTTAAGCGGCCCGGCTGTAACAAGCCAACTGGCAGGACAGTTCAAAAAAATTGGCTGGCGGCTGCAAACCGAAAATATCGTTATCCCGGATGATGAAAATGAACTGAGAAATCTTATCAAAGATGCTTTGGAAAAAAGCTATGATATGATCATAACCACCGGTGGCACCGGGATTGGCCCCCGCGACATCACCCCTGAAGTGATGAAAGAATTTATCCAAAAAGAAATCCCGGGCATTATCGAAATGATTCGGTGGAAATTTGGACTCGAAAAACCTGCGGCTTTGGTAAGCCGTGCCGTAGCCGGGGTTTCAGGAAAAACACTCATGTTTGCTCTGCCTGGTTCGGTAAAAGCCGTAAACGAATACATGAACGAATTAACAAAACATTTCGAACATCTGTTTTACATGGTCGAAGCTGTGGAACTGCATTGAGGGGTTCAATGTTTTGATTAAAATATGTCAAAGTTAGTCCGCTTCACATTGTCGCTTTAAGGTTTTCTTTTTACAAATTTGTATCGGTCGAACAACTCTAAAAAATAACCTGTCAAAAGTTTCCGATCAAAACTATTCTGATGAAATAAAAAAACCGGATTACTGTTTGGCAGGTTTGAAATATCATTCCGCAAAATATTAAACATCGGCAAACTGATGAATTTTTTCAGGAACTTCAGAAAGACGAGAAGCATAATCCTGAAAACAAAAAACTTTGTAAAATACAAGTAAAATGAAAAAGACAATTTGTATGATTGCGCTCTTGATGATTGCCAATTTCCTCTTTCCGCAGGGAAACAGTAAAGGCGATTTTATGATTGGATTTTCGGCTGGGCCTGGTATTTCAAACTTTCTAAACAGTGAAGCGTCCCATAAAATAAATCTTTATGGATCGGATGTAATTCCCGTTCTTTTCACTTCCGATGATCTAACCAAAACAATTGCTTACACCGATTATCAAACCGGAATTTTTGAGGATATGCTAACCGGAATTTCTGCAGGCATTGATGCCGGATATTTTCTTCGGGATGATTTATCAGTTCAGACAGGAATATTTTACGAAACTAAAGGCATAAATCTCAGCTACTCAAACACCCAAACTGGCTACACACCAAATGGCGGAGTGTTAAAGGAAACGTACAAGACCAAAATCCAAAACAATTATTTAACCCTCCCGTTACAAATCAGGAAGTATCTTTTTAAAAGTGAAAATGTATTTATTGCCGGTGGAGTGTACGCTGGTTATTTAATTTCATCAAAAGTTACTTTTTTGAATCAGAAAACCATCACCGATGAAAGTGGTTTGTTAAGCGAGTATTCCTTTTTAATTGACAATAAGAAGGATACTGATAAGGAATACACCAATAAATTTGATTTTGGTTTGGCGATTGGGGCTGGATATTTAAAAAAAATCTCAGAAAGGCTGAATTTTAAAACCGAAATACAGATGCGTTTTGGGTTGGTTAAAATTGATTCGAAATATAACAACGAATTTACTGTAACACCAGTAGCATCGGGTACAAATTTTACTTCATATCTGGTACGCTCGACGAATTATTATGGGTTAAATTCGGATGCTACAAACATAAATCTTGCTTTAACTGTTGGACTTGGCTATAAAATTGGGAAATAAAATCTGAATCTAAAAATGCAATGGCGCCCTAAGGAATAGGAGCGATTGAAGAAATGATAGAAAGATTACTCTTTATCTTTTCCCAGCAAAAGGGCAACCCCAAAAATAAACTTTACGCCATTTGCTTTGGCTTTTGTAGCGGGATAGCCATCGTTTTTTAACTTCGAATAATTGTAAAGGAGCTGGGTATTGATGGCAAGATTTTTTGAAAAGAAAAACAAAGTCCCAAAACCACCATCGCCCACGAAGCCTTTATATTTGCCCGATCCGTTGGTCTTTAAGTAACCATACCCGGCATCCACCGTCAGGAAAGGCCTGATGTTACTTTTCCCGAAATAATACCTGAAATAGGGGCCTGCTGTAAGATTTATTTCTTCCTGGTCGGTGTGATAGTTGGTGTAATTGGCGTACGAAAACTGCGTTAACAATCCCACCGCGAATTTATCGGTAACAAAATAGCCCGCCTGCGGCAGAAAATTAATTTGATAACCCCGTCCCGTCGAAGTTACCGAGCTTCCCTGCATGTACTCTTCAAATGAAAGCATGGCCGAAAGGTTCATCCCACCCTCGATTAAATATTTTCCTTTTTGGGCTTGCATCAAAAACGGAACGAAACATATCAAAACAAAAGTAAGAACAGGCTTGGCAAGCGTTTTTAATGATTGTCCGAAATTTGACCAGGAACCAGAATAAACAGTTTTCATAAATTTCAGATTTTAAAAAGCATGGTTACACGAATAAAATTTTTAGTGAGTTCCGGTGGACAAACAGGTTATTTTTTGGTACCCTGCGCCTGAATTGCCGTAATTACCACGGTATTTACAATATCTTTTACCAGACAACCACGGCTGAGGTCGTTTACTGGTTTGTTTAAACCCTGCAAAACCGGGCCGATGGCAACTGCGTTAGCGGCACGCTGAACAGCTTTATAGGTATTATTTCCGGTGTTGAGGTCAGGGAAAATGAAAACGGTAGCTTTTCCGGCGACTTCGCTGCCTGGCATCTTTTGCTGGGCTACCGTGGCATCAATGGCGGCATCGTATTGGATGGGGCCTTCAATTTTCAGGTCGGGACGACGCTCACGGGCAATGGCAGTGGCTTTTCGAACCTTTTCGACATCTTCCCCTTTTCCCGATTCTCCGGTTGAATAGGAAAGCATGGCAATACGCGGCTCGATTCCGAAATTT
>CAIYZW010000517.1 GCA_903930725.1 uncultured Bacteroidota bacterium | reverse complement strand
TGGGTGTTGATAAGACCAACCAGCACGGCTACAATTTTGTTAAGATGGCTCAGAATTATTTCAACAGCGATACGAAGTGGAACATCGTGATGAATAACACAAACCCTACGGTTGCAATGGCTGGTGGCGGCTATGGCCGCGACTGGTGGTACGATGTTTACCCGAATGTGCTTTATTACGGTGTTGCTGCGCTTTATCCTGATGTTGAAAATACAGAACTCATCCAGCGCACGGTCGCTGACCAGTTTTATAAAGCCGATTCGGTGCTCGCCGGAAACTATGATTTTTCTTATTTTGATTATGCCCAAATGAAGGGTGTATGCAACAATGTTCCTTTGCAGCAGGATGTTGCCGGTGGACAGGCATGGGTTTTGCTTTCAGCCTACGACAAATTTGGTGATGCCCGCTACCTCAAAGGCGCAAAAAGCGCCACCGAAGCTTTGCTCAATCAGACCGAGAGCCGGTTTTACGAAATTCTCCTGCCTTTTGGCGCCTACACCGCCGCCCGCTTGAACGCAGAACAGGGAACCAATTATGATGTTACAAAACTTTTAAACTGGACCTTTGATGGCTGTCAGGCAAAAGAAGGCCGTTACGGCTGGGGTGTGATTGCCGAAAAATGGGGCGATTACGATGTTTCCGGTCTTCAGGGAAGTATTACCGATGGGGGAGGGTATGCCTTTTTTATGAACTCTGTGGCGATGGCCTGGCCATTGGTTCCGATGGTAAAATATGAGCCCCAGTACGCCGTGGCTATCGGAAAATACATGTTGAATGCTGTAAACGCGTCACGCCTTTTCTATCCCGATCAGGTTGACAGCACGCACCAGTGGTTGCCTGAGATGAAGAATCTTACAAACGGAATTATTGGCTACGAAGGCGTCCGGAAGATGGATGACTACAACAAACCTTCACTTAAAGGAATTTCGCCTGTTTCGATTGGCGACGGACCAAAATGGGTTGCCGGCCAGCCCGCCGAATCCATGTTCAGCCTTTACAGTACTTCGATTGCAGGCGTTTTTGGTGCCATCGTTCATACTACCGACGTGGAAGGAATCCTGGCGCTCGACTGCAATGTCACCGATTTGTATGCCGATAACAAATATCCGGTTTTCCTGTATTACAACCCTTTCGGGGAAATGAAAACCGTTACTTATTTATCAGAAAAGGAAATTGACCTTTTTGATATTATTTCCAAAAAGTATTTAGCGAAAGCTCAAAACGGAAAAATTGCACTCAAAATACCTGCCGGCGAGGCTTGTCTTTTGGTTGAATTGCCTTCCGACACAAAGTTGACCAAAGAAGGCAGGAAATTGAAGGCCAACGGAACTGTAATTTCATTCAGATAATATATTCCAGGTGATTTAACGACAATTTAAATTTTACAAGGATGAAACAAATTTTACTTCTTTTAGTGTTCTTAACATCAGCAGGCTTCCTGTTCGCACAAAAAGCCCTGGAAGGAATCATAACTGATGCAAAAACCGGTGAAACGCTGATTGGCGTTACAGTGAGCATCAAAGGCACCACTACGGGGACAACCACCGACATCAATGGAAAATACCGCCTGGTTTCGGATAAGTTAACCGCGTCATCGGTTGTTTTATATTCATACATCGGTTACACTTCCATCGAAATTATTCCGGGAAGCCGCACGGTGATTGATGTTAAACTTTCGGCTGAGCAATATGTGCTCGACGAACTTGTAGTGGTTGGCTATGGAACCACCAAAAAGAGCAATGTTCTTGGGGCTGTTTCCAAAGTTAACAACGCCGAATTGACCAAAATGCCCGTTGCCGGGATTGACCAGGCCATCCAGGGACGTGTTGCCGGTGTGCAGGTTACGCAAAATACAGGCGCACCCGGTGAAGGAGTTTCGGTGCGTATCCGTGGCGCCGGATCCATTAATTCGAGCAACAACCCACTTTATATTGTTGATGGGATACCCGCGGCAGATGCACTCAACATTCTTTCACCCAGCGATATCGAAAATATTACGGTATTAAAAGATGCTTCAGCAGCGGCAATTTATGGGTCACGTGCCAATAATGGCGTGGTTCTTATCACCACCAAAAAAGGTGTTAAAGGAAAAACAAAAATCACCTATAGGGGGCAAACGGGCATCCAGCAAGCCACAAGATTAACCAAAATGGTGAATACCAGCGATTATATCACCATTTACAACGAAGCTGCAACCAACGATAATGCCATCCAGCCAACATTACAGCGCGCGCTTATTACTGCAGAAGATGCGGCACGGTTTGATGATGTAAATTATGTAAACGAATTGCTGCAGACGGCGCCGGTAAATTCGCACGAACTCTCCGTTTCAGGAGGAAATGAAACGACCAATTTCATGATTTCCTCATCACTTTTCGATCAGAAAGGGATTATCAAAAATACTGGCTATACCCGCGGAACTGTGCGGCTTGACGTGAATACCGAAGCCAATAAATGGCTTACCATCGGGCTGAGCATGTTGGCAGGAGTTTCGGACAACGATTTGATTGG
>CAIYZW010000516.1 GCA_903930725.1 uncultured Bacteroidota bacterium | reverse complement strand
GAAACCGGCGACATGGGCGGCGCATTGATTACACTCAACCAAATCCGTGCCCGTGTAAGTCTTCCCGATGCAACAGCAACTTCAAAAGAAGACCTCCGTATGAAAATCTTGCACGAGCGGAGACTTGAGTTGGCTTTCGAGGCCCAGCGCTGGGACGACCTTGTACGTCTTGGCCTGGCAACAGAAGTAATGAATAATCTTCAGGAAGTAAAATACAGTTGCGAAGGTGGTGTTGTAAGTGCACCTATTCCAATTAATTATAATGTCGAAGATTATAAATGGTTATGCCCGATCCCACAGCTGGAACGTGACGCCAATCCAAACCTTACTCAAAATCCTGGATATCAATAGATTTATCAAGAACAAGGGTTATGAATCCAACAACAGAATAGTTTAAGTAAAACCTCAAGGGTGTATCGCATTCTTGGGGTTTTACTTTTCATTAAATTGATGCTTTGAACAGCTGCCCGAAAATCGAAATGAAAACCTTTTTATAAAATATGGAAAGTCTGATTTTTTATCAATTATGAAATCTTACCAATTAGTTTTTAGAGCTTTATCTTCATTACTGTTGTTTTTACTTCTGATGGGCTGCAAAAACCAGCCCGACAACAATCCGGTAATTCCACGGCAAACCCACGGAATTATTCCGCTGCCTTTAGTTATCGAACTGCAGGAAGGAAGCCTGGTGGTTGATAAAAATTCGGTTCTGGTAAATAATAACCAGTTTCTGCCTGCCGTAAAAGTTTTGGAAGACGCCTTTGACCTGGCGCTTGTGTCAGCAATAACCAAATCAGAAACGCAGTCTTCAGGTGTGAATATACGGTTTATCGCCGATAGTTCACTTACCGGGGATGGCTATCAAATCATTGTATCTTCGACAGGAATTGATATTAAAGCCAAAACGCCCGTTGCCGGCTATTATGCTGCACAATCGCTCAGGCAAATGATCTGGAAATCTTCCGGTGGCGAAAAAAAAGATTCGTTAGCTTTAAAATGCCTCAAAATTTCAGATGCTCCAAAATATGCCTGGCGTGGTTTCCATTTAGATGTATCGCGGCATTTCTTTACCAAAGAATATGTGATGGAAATCATTGATTGGCTGGCCTTCTACAAACTTAATAAACTCCATCTTCATCTTACCGACGATCAGGGCTGGCGGGTTCAGATAGACCAGTTTCCTTTGCTTACCGAAATTGGAGCCTGGCGCACCTTTAACAACCTCGATTCGATTTGTATCGAAAAAGCAAAATCAAACCCATATTACCAGATTGACCCGCGTTTTATCAAAACCGTGAACGGGCAACAGGTTTATGGTGGTTTTTATACAAAACAGGACATCCGCGATATTATTGATTATGCCACGGCTCATTACATTGATGTTGTTCCCGAAATTGATATGCCGGGACACATGTCGGCGGCTATCAGGGCTTACCCTTTTCTTTCGTGCACCGATTCGGCAGGTTGGGGAAACGAATTTTCTTACCCGATTTGCCCTTGCCGTGAAGATGTAATAGATTTTTCGCGCAGGGTATGGGATGAAATTGCCGACCTTTTTCCTTACAGCGTAGTTCATATCGGCAGCGATGAAGTTGAGAAAAACACCTGGGAAACATCCACCGATTGCCAGAATTTTATGAACCAGCACAACCTGACTGATTTAAAAGAAATCCAAAACTATTTTGTAACTCAGATGCAGGAGCATCTTGAAGCGAAAGGCAAAACGGTTGTTGCCTGGGACGATGTAATTGACGGAAGTGTTGATGCAAACCTCATCATGATGTACTGGCGCGAATGGTTGCCCGATTCTCCTGAAAGATGCGCCCAAAACGGCAACCGAATCATACTTACGCCATGGGATCATTTTTACATCAGTTCGCCACACACCAACCAGAATTTAGAAAACCTCTATACTTTCGATGCCGAAAAAAAATATTCCGCGGCAGTTAACGAAAAAGTAATCGGGCTTCAAAGTTGCGTCTGGACAGAGGAAATCCCATCGGAAAACATGTTCGAATATCTCGTTTTCCCCCGTTTGCAGGCACTTTCGGAGGTTTGCTGGTCGCCGGCAAGAGATTGGTATTCGTTTAAAACCCGGATGGAATCGCATTTTCAATACATGAATCTCAAAAACATTCATTATCGAAAACCCGGTTGGGCCAATTAATCAGGTACTTAAAATGACTTATCAAATCACTTAAAAAATGCATTTGATTGTGATTCCGGATAATTTAGCAGATAATCTTGTTTTACAACAAGTTAACAGCGAATGCCTGAAATTGGAAAAACATTGGTTCACTATGAAAAATACTTTAGGCGCAAATGTTACTACAACTCATTATTTGTAATTGACATAAATTCACTTCTCCTTAAAAGATTATGTATTATTTTTTTAGTTTTGCTTACTTAACTGAAAACACCAAAAAAAATATTTTTTTATTCTTATCACAAAATGTTTAATTAAATTTAAAGGCTTATGAAAAAAGTTACACTTCTAATGGCGCTTATGCTTTTCTGCTCATGGCAGATTGTATTAGCCCAAAAGTCCATTTCCGGAAAAGTAACCGATGCCAGGGATGGCACAACTTTGCCCGGAGTAAATGTTGTTGCGAAAGGAACCTCTGTTGGGACAGTTACCGACATGAACGGTGCCTATACCTTTAAAGCTCCGGCAGATGTGCAGGTGCTTGTGTTTTCGTTCGTTGGTTACGAAAGTACCGAGGTTAACATTGGTAACCAGACAGTGGTTAATGTTACCCTCAACCCGCTTACCGAACAACTCGACGAAGTTGTTGTAACCGCTTTGGGTATCCGGCGCGATAAAAAAGCACTCGGATATTCGGTGCAGGAATTGAAAGGTAATGATCTTTCGGAAACAAGAGACCCAAATGTGGTAAACGGTTTGACAGGAAAAATTGCCGGATTGCAGGTAAGACAAGCAAACACCGGAGCTTCTGGTTCTTCCAGAATTGTAATCCGTGGAAATAACTCGATCAGTTCGGGCAACCAGCCATTGGTTGTTGTTGATGGAATTCCGATTAACAGTTCAACCGGTGGTACTGATGATTACTGGGGAAACCGTAGTGTTGACAGAGGTTCGGGAATTGCTGATATTTCGCCGGATGACATCGAATCAATTTCGGTGCTTAAAGGACCTGCTGCATCTGCTTTGTATGGAAGCCGCGCTGGTAATGGTGTTGTGATGATCACAACCAAAAAAGGCGTTGTAAAAAAAGGGCTTGGAATAACCTTCAACACCAACAATACTTTTGAAATGCCGATGGAAAAACCGGATTTTCAAAACGAATACGGACAAGGAATTAATGGTGTTTTCGATCCAACTCAGGCAGGCAGCTGGGGCGGCAAACTGGATGGTACCGAAGTTGACGCGCTGATGGGTAAAAAAGCATATTCCTCGGCAGGTAACGACCTTTACAAAGATTTCTTACGCACCGGCTTTACCACAACCAACAGTCTGGAACTTGCAGCCGGAAACGAAAATTCAACGCTCAGGCTTGGTCTTACCCGCCTTGATAACTGGGGTGTTGTTCCAAACAGCAAATTCAGCCGTACATCTGTTGATGTAAGAACAACCGGAAAATGGAATAAATTTTCGGCAGATGTAAAACTGAATTATATCAAACAGGCTACCGAAAACAGGATTAAACTTGCCAGCGACCCTGACAACATTTTTCTTAACTACCTCCTGATGCCCCGCAGTGTGGCAATGAGTGACTACAGGAATTATGAGACTTTTGATTATGCATTTACCCCTCATGGTGCCCCCGCTTCGTACATTGCCGAATATGGTGGTATGTCGCGTAACCCTTACTGGTCGGCTTATCGTAACACAAATATTGATAACAAAGACCGTGTTATTGGATTTATGGCATTACAATACGATTTCACCTCCTGGTTAAACCTTAGGGCTCGTTATGGCCTTGATCATTCAGGCATTAACTATCAGGACCAATTAGCCACCGGAACCCCGTATTGGTTTACTCAGGGATTCACAGGTGATTTTCGGGTTATTCAGGAAGTTATCCACGAACAGAATGCAGACTTTTTGCTTACAGCTCAAGGAAAGTTAGCCAATAAAGTAAAAGGAATTTTAACTTTTGGCGGAAACGTCATGAACCTGAAATCATCTTACCAGTTGGCACAAGGACAAGGTCTTGTTATTCCAGATTTTTATGCTGTTAATAATGGTGCAAACCGTGAAGTTGGTTACACTAAAAGAGAAAAAGAAATCCGCTCATTTTATGGCACCGCATCACTTTCGTATGACGACTGGGCTTATTTAGACATTACCGGACGTAATGATGTTTCATCAACACTGCCGTCAGCCAACCGCTCCTATTTTTACCCATCGGTTGGTGCAAGTGTGATAATTACACAATTACTCGAAAACAAAGGCATCTCAACCGGAAAAATCAGTTTCGCCAAAGTAAGGGCTTCATGGGCTGAGGTTGGTAATGACACCGATCCCTATATGCTCGAAGATTATTACAACATCCGTTATGTTGATGGAGTTCTCACCGCAGGCACCGACAACTACAAAACCAATCCTGACCTGAAACCCGAAAGTATCAGATCAACCGAAGTTGGTTTTGATTTCAGAATGTATAATAACAGGTTAGGTCTCGATTTTACCTATTACAAAAAGAATGCTTTCGATCAGATCCTCCGCATTGCAGTACCACCAGCCACAGGTTACCAGTATGAACTTGTAAATGCAGGCAATGTACAGAACAAGGGCTTCGAAATCGTTTTAAACGCTGTTCCAGTACAAGGTGAAATAACATGGGATCTTGCATTGAATTATGCTAATAACAAAAACGAAATCATCGAATTAACCGAAGACACCAAAGTTCAGATTCTTAGCGATCCATCCGTTTCGTTCCTTAAAATTGTAGCCGAAGAAGGTGGTGAATATGGTGATATTCTTGGATATACTTACCAACGCAACGATGCTGGTCAAATCATGTGTGATGACAACGGCGTTCCGTTGAAATCAGAAAATATGACCAAACTCGGGAACTATCAGCCTAAATGGATGATGGGATTTTACAATAACTTCAAATACAAGGCATTTAATCTGGGCTTCCTGATTGATATGCGGTTTGGAGGAGATGTTTACATGGGATCCATGAGAGTTGGCGCATCCAACGGAAATCTTGATATGACACTTGCCAACCGTGAAACCGGTTTTGTAGTTCCGAATTCGGTAAAATCAGACGGAACAACAGCAAACTCTACTACGGTTACAGCCCAGAATTACTGGTCGGGTATTTCGAGTATTACCGAAGCCTGGATGTACGATGCTACCAATGTTTGCTTCAGGGAATTAAGTTTTGGATACACATTACCAGCTTCAATTGCTCAAAAGGTAAAACTTTCGGGTATTAAAGTAAGTATTGTTGGCCGGAACCTGTTTATGATAGCTAGTAAAACCAAGGGTTTCGATCCGGAAGGAACATATTCAACCGGAAACGCTCAGGGTATCGAGTATGGTACTATGCCTCAGTTGCGTAGTCTTGGGTTTAATATTAATCTTAACTTCTAATCTTAAAAAATTTCACGCATGAAAACCAGAATATATTTTTTAGTTCTCTTAGTTTTCGGTATGTTTTCCTGTTCAGATCTCGATGATATGAATAAGGACCCAAACAGACCTACAGGCGACATGTATGATTTCAGCCGTTCCCAGATTTCGACACTCTTAAGAGCCGGTTCAACATACAATGGTGCACACATGTTCCAAAGGGTTAAAAACCTTCATATTGATTATTATGCACAAATGCTCGACGAAGTACCTTCGGGCTGGATAAATACCCGTAATTATTTTTCAAACGACAACTGGACAATAGACTACTGGAACTCGATACCAAGCTGGGTTGCACAGCTCAATAATCTAATCAATATGGGGTTGGATGACCCGCTCCGCACCAATTCGGTTGCTTTGTCAAGAATATGGCGCGTTTATCTTCAGAGCCAGGCCTGCGACCTCTTTGGTGTGATGCCTTTTCCATCCTATAAAGTCGAAGTAGCAAATCCTCCGTATGTATCTGTTCACGACCAGTACACCGAATTTTTTGCCGAATTGGATGAGGCCGTTAAGATGTTCGATCCTGCCAAAGGATTCCTGAATGCTAAGGAAGACATGATTTTTAAAGGTGACATGGATTTATGGAAGAAATTCGCCAACTCACTCCGTCTGCGTTTAGCGCTCAGGGTTTCCGAGATAGATGCAGCATTATGTGCCGCTCAGGCTCAGGCTGCAATTACTGGTGGTGTGATGACTTCAGCTTCGGATGATGCAAAATGTCCGCCATCAAATCTTGGATGGGGCAACGACTACAATTATACCTTGCTTTTTGCATGGGGCGAAACACAACACATGACCAGTTCATTCGAAAAATTGGTTACCAACATAGGCGGTATTGACTGGCCTGCAGGAGTAAATGCAACCACAAAACCAGCTAAGATTGATCCAAGAGCAGTTGTTATGTTTAACCCATCTTCAGGTGCCATCTGGAAAGGCGTTCCTCCAGGATTACATCCCGACAACGTTAACCAGGCACCAAATACAAAAGCTGAAATTGCTATCCTTGGCGAATTTATCGTAGGACCCGAAAGCACCCGCAATATTACCCGGAAATACGACCTGATGCTTTACGAAGAAGTGTGTTTCCTTAAAGCCGAAGCTGCCCTTCGTGGCTTTGCTTCAGGCGATGCAAAAACTGAGTATGAAAATGGTGTAGTCGCATCTTTTGCACGTTGGGGTGTTGAAGGCGCAGATGTTTACCTCGCTTCAGGTGCAAAAAACACTGCCGGAACAAGCGCAGATTTCGACGATGTTGCTGGTGGCGGAAATTCACAACTGGAGAAAATCATTACCCAGAAATACATATCTCTTTTCCCTGATGTTTCCATCGAAGCATGGAGCGATAAACGCAGATTAAACCTGCCTCGCTTTGACGTTCCAGCTTATCGCGACCCGGCAGTTTACGGATCGTTACCTTCAAACTTTGCTGATCCGAGTAGTTTTATAAAACGGGTTAAAATTCCCGAAAACGAAGCTATCAATAATGCCGTTGAATACCAAAAAGGCGTTGCTTTAATGGGTGACGGTGGTGACAGATCATCAACCAAATTATGGTGGGATACAAATTCGAATAAGTGTACTTCGCCGGAATAACAAAATTTTAGCGTTTTTAATCTAAGATAAATCAGGCATTCCTTCGGGTTTGCCTGATTTTTTTTGCCTTCATTTTTCTAAAACCATCAAACTAAACTTTATCAGTTTTCCACACTATTTTCCATAAAGCAGTTCTCTAAAAGGCTGTTTTACTTTCAAAATTAGATTCCGGCAACATTTCAAATCCTATCTTTGCAGAAAAGATAAATAATTGAAAACCGAGCGCATCATCCTGGGCATTGACCCTGGAACAAATATCATGGGTTACGGCCTCATCAGCGTAGAAGGCAAACAAATGAAACTCCTCACAATGGGTGTTCTGAAGCTTTCAAAATACACCGGCCATGCCTTAAAACTCCGTAAAATTTTCGAGCGTACACTTGCCATCATTGACGAATACCACCCAGACGAACTTTCGATTGAAGCGCCGTTTTTCGGGAAAAACATCCAGAGTATGCTCAAATTAGGAAGGGCACAGGGCGTAGCCATGGCTGCCGCACTTTACCGCGACATCCCGATTTTTGAATATTCGCCACGGCAGATCAAACAATCCATTACTGGCAGCGGAAGCTCTTCCAAAGAACAGGTTGCCGCCATGATTTCAAATTTGCTCAAAATCACCGAAACACCCGAATATCTCGATGCAACCGATGGTGTGGCTGCTGCTGTTTGCCATAGTTTTAAAAATGGCATCACTACAAGTCCAAAATCATCAGGCCCAAAATCTTCCGGGGGCTGGAAAAGTTTCATCAGCGAAAACCCGGACAGGGTAAAATAGCACCGCAATTGTTGGAGTGGACGTTTT
>CAIYZW010000515.1 GCA_903930725.1 uncultured Bacteroidota bacterium | reverse complement strand
GGGGTCATTTCTGTTCCATAAAGGATGATCTGGCCTTGAATTATGCGGTGTATGGCAAAAAATACAAATTTCGGATTCGGCGTTGGCTTTTACTGTCCCCGGGCCACTTACCGACATGTTATGAACCGTTGTTACAATGGATGATTGGGTTTTCGATTTAAACGAAATCGAAATCAAAATTATCAAACAAATTAGTTTTATCCTTATCATTCTATCCCTCCATTAACAAGTTTAAAAACCTGAACTCTGAAATTGTAACTATCGGCAACATAAATAAAATCTTTGTCGTCAATAGTAATTCCGGCGGGCATCCAGAATTCGCCTTTACCGCGGCCTTGTAGTCCAAAAGTATATAGAAAATTTCCTTCGTCGTCGAAAATCTGGACCGCATTAAACAGTGCGTCAGCTAAATAAATGTTTCCAAACGAATCGGTTGCAATTCCTTTGGGCCTGGCAAAATAGCCGGTGGCATCGCCAATTTTACCAAAAGTCGAGATAAAGTCGCCATCTTTCGAAAAAATCTGAACCCTGAAATTCATTGCATCAACAACAAAAACAATCCCTTTTTTATCAATCCAAATCGAAGTTGGATAATTAAATTCGCCGGGACCTGTGCCTCTGCTTCCAATTCGCTTTACCAATTGCCCGTTTTCGTTTAAAATCGCTATTCGGTGCGCTCTGGTTTCTACCACCCAAATTTCGTTGTTTATCGGCGAAAATGCAATTCCTGTTGGCTGCTCTAATGTAAGCGTGTCGCTAAATGTTTTAAGTGCTTTTTTCTTTGGCGTAAATTCAAACACCTTGTTTAAATACGAATCGGTAAAAAGGAGCTTGCCATTTTTAAAATTGCATAGTCCAACCAGCGAGCTGAAAGTTTTAAATTTATTCTTTCGGAATTGGGGGATATCACCCAATTCGTTTTCGATTTTGAAAAGTACGCCGTTACCCTGATCCAAAATCCAAAAAGTATCAGGATTTGCTGTACATACCGCGACAGGCTTGCTTAACACGGTTGTTTGCTTTTTGCCGATAATAAAATCAACAATCTTGCCTGCTGTGCTTCTTTCGTCGGTTTGCCCGGAAATGGGCGGATACTGTTTTACCCAGTCTATCCTCGAAATCTGCATTTGCAGAGTCGTTGGAACTGGTGTAATATCTTGAGCAAGAATAATATATGGAAATTGCGCTGATAAAAATCCAATAGTTAAAGCCTTTAAGATAAACTTAAGCGCTTCGTTTACACCAAAAAATTTCATCAACAAATTGTACATGATCGGATTGTGTGAAAAAACATATCGAATTTCCCCACTTGTCAAAATTGGTGCCACACAGCCGAAACCTCGATTAAAAATGGTTCAAGGTGATTAATCCATTTTTTCGGAAGCCCAAAAGCGGATCAAAAGCTACCTCTGAAAATTGACTGAAATACAGCAAACTGTGGGTAATTTCTAAAAAAGTAGAAAATTCGGTGAGTGCAATTTTCGCCAGGGATTCTGGTAACACCAATTAAACTGGTATCTGAATGTAGGTAATAAGCGTTTTGTGTCCCGAAAACTAATATGTCTTCGTCATATCCGAAGGAACACAAATAATGTAATCGGCCAACTTCTGGTTTTCTTCTTTAAGAATTTGAATCGTATCTTGTTCTACCGAGCTAATAGTCAAAATTTTAAGATCGGGATTTTGTTTTTTTAAATACCAGAAAATGCCATCAAAATTGTCGGAATGGAAGGAGCCGTTGAAGTGAACAACCAATTTGCCGGGTTGCCAGTTTTTAAGGATGAAATGTGCCATCGTAGCATCCTTTATGGCTTGTGCTTTTGCCAGGTTAGGTGTGATGTGCGATTGACCCATGCTTCCGGTGGTGTCCATCATGGCTTTGTAGCCTGGTAATTCGGGGTCGAATGCCACTGGCAACGGAGCTATTAAAGTCTTTGCATCCGACGAAAGACTGTCCAGCGCTTCAAAACCGCCGGCATTAACAACGGAGGCATATCTTCGCGGAACATTGCTGCCAATAAATCTGAGTTTGTTTTCCTTCGCAAATTCAACAAGCGGTTTATAGTCGGTGGGATAATTCTTCCACAGTTTTACCTCTTTCTCAAAATTTCCTTGCTTGATGGTTCCATCAAGGTATTCATCAAGCAACAATTGATTGTCGGTTTCAAACATTTCGGCGGCCAGGACAAGGTTTTCTTTCTTCCCTTCAAAAATATCTTTAACTAATTGTAATTGAAGCCAATGGCTGATAGGGTTGTTGTGTAGCTCTCCAAACAGGACAATATCGGCATCCAAAGCATCATTTATTAACTTACTGTATTTAATATCTTTACCTTCGGTATTATAAAGAATGTATGCCGGATTATCCGATTTAAGTGCTACTGTGGAAATAAAAAGCAGGACAAGTAAAAAGTAGTGGATTTTTTTCATGTGTTCGGTTTGTAATAAAATTATTTGATAGAATTTATTAGTTTTTCTTTGACTAAAAGGTTGATAGGAGAGGAGTTGCCGTTTTTATCAATCTTGACATAAAGCATTTTTGTGGAGCACACGGTTTCTTCTTCAAAGGTATCGAAGCAAAACCTGCGGGCTTCGATGTAAAGCGAAACCGTCGAATTTCCAACGTTCAGCAACTGTCCGTAAATCCTGATGTGGTCGTTTACTTTTACAGGCTTTTTAAAGAGGACCTCATCCATTTTGAGTGTAATCATATTTGGTGAGCAACAAAGCTCAGCGGCCATTATACCACCAGCTTCGTCGAGCCATGCGAGCATAACTCCGCCAAAAAGGTTGTTGTTAACCCCAATATCGCTGGTTTTGCAAATCTTTGTCGAAATAAGGCGCATGTCGGGTTATTTTATTTTCAACTCTTCGGCTTGGAACATCAGTGGCAGGAGGCTTTCGATACTTTGGGCTATCAAAACCGAACCCGTTTCACCCATCATGATTACTCTGATTTTTCTTTGCTGGATATTTTCGGTTTCGGCCATTACCTGGCGGCACGAGCCACATGGCGTTACAGGCCTGTTTACAACAAAAGCTTCCGATTTTGCAGTAATGGCAACTGCCTCCACAATTTTTCCGGGATAATTGGAATTGGCATGGAAAAATGCAACCCTTTCGGCGCATAATCCCGAAGGGTAGGCTACATTTTCCTGGTTATTGCCCAGAATAATTTTTCCGTCGTTTAATCTCAAAGCTGCTCCAACATGGTATTTCGAGTATGGAGCATAGGCATTTTCAGAAGCTGAAATTGCCTGTTTCAAAAGGTCCTGGTCGTCTTTGCAAAGCTCGTTAATCGAATCGAATTCTTCAATTTCAATCAGATAGTTGATTTTTTTCATGAAATATTTTTACGATGAATGAGCGAAAATACAACTTATATTTTTTGATGGGGCTAAAAATCTGCAAAAGAGGCCATCCCAAACATTTTATTTTGATAAAATGAGTTTGAGATGGCCTCTTTTGCCAATGATTAAACTTTATGGTTAATTCATTTTTGATGGGTTTTGTGTTTTTCCGCTCAAAATTGAAGTGTAGTTTTGTTTTTCGCCGATGAGGCTGATAGCTTTGGTAATAGCCGGGTCCGATTCGAGGCTGGCTTTGATTTTTCCTTTCTGATAATAGTACCTCGAAACAATTTCTATTTTCAAAACTTCGCTTATTTCGTCGCGATGTTTTACAATGTCCTCATCTTTGTTGTGCATCAGCTTCGATTCGAGCAATTCGATTTCGGGTTTTATGTCGGTATAGTACTTCTCATTTTCAGCAATTTCTTTCAGTTTTTTGAGCGTTTTCTCACTGTCGGTGGTGTATTCAAAAGCTAATTTATCAACATAGTTTTTAAAATCGTTAAAAATCTCATCGGTGATGGTAAAATCTTCAACCTGAGGGATACTGTCGTGTTCCCGGTTGAACTTGTTGGCATAATCGAAAATGATGAATTTGGTGAAGAGCGCTGCCGTAATCGGACTGAATAACTCAGGTTCCAGTTTTACATCAGGGTCAATTCCACCGCCATCATAAACTTTGCGGCCATTCTTTGTCGAAAATTCTGAAATCAGCGAGTCGGGAACTTTTGTGGATTTTCCATCATCATCTTTATGCGAATAATCAATAGCCTGGATGCATCTGCCGCTGGGGATGTAATATTTTGCAACGGTAATCTTAACCTTGGCATTATAGCTAAGCGGGAAAACATTCTGGACAAGACCTTTTCCGTAAGTCCGTTCGCCAAGAATGATGCCCCTGTCCAAATCCTGCATGGCGCCTGTTACAATTTCGGATGCCGATGCACTGCCCGGATCAACCAGGAAAACCAATGGAATTTCGGTGTCAACAGCTTTTGCTGTGGTGTAATAGGATTTGTCGCGCAACACTTCTTTGCCTTTTGTCGAAACCACGAGTTCTCCTTTTTCGGCAAAAATATTAACGATATCCACCGCTTCGTTAAGCAAACCGCCGCCATTGCCGCGTAAGTCGAAAATGAGACCTTGCAAATCGTTTTTCTCTTTCAATTCCAAAAAGGCCTTTTTAACTTCACTTGCTGCATTTTGGGTAAATCCTGATAATTTAAGATATCCCACATTTGGCGTGAGCATTCCGTAATACGGAATATTATCAATTTTTATCGTTTCGCGCTGGACGTTCAGCAAAAATGGTTTTGGCGTTCCTTCACGCTCGATGAGCAATTTAATAGTTGTCCCTGGCTCGCCTTTTAAAATCTGACTTACATCGTCGGTGGTTTTGAATTTTGCCGAATGACCATCAACTTCAAGAATTTTGTCGCCGGGTTTTAGTCCTGTTTTTTGAGCAGGAAAACCTTCGTAAGGTTCCGATACAACCACGTAATCGCCCTGTTTGTGTATTAAAGCACCAATGCCACCGTATTGTCCGGTGGTCATCAGTTTATAATCCTCAATATCTGCTTCGGGAATGTAATTAGTAAAAGGGTCGAGTGTGCCAAGCATTGCATCAATGCCGGTTTTTACTAAATCGCCGGGATTTATTTCGTCAACATAGTTGAGGTCGAGCTGTTTGTAGAGTTCGGTAAAAATGTCGAGATTTTTCGAGATTTCAAAATCGTTGTTTGTCTTTTGCGCAAAGGTTTGGAGTCCGGTTAAAAGAATGGTCACTAAAAGGATGAAAATGCCAAATTGTTTTTTCATATTAAATTTATGTTTTTAAGATCGCGTTTTATTGATTGTTGATGGTTGCGGGATTTGTATTTTGTTTGCAAATCCGGTCAACTTCCCGGATTAAACGATTAATGATGAATATTATTTTTTGCTCGGTACGCTGGTATTCGGGAGTTTGAGGAGCGTTGTAAATAAAACCAACCACAATTTTTTTTGCTGCTTTTTCGAGATTTTCATAAAGCACTGTTTTGTTTTTCCTGAAGGCTTCACGCATGATCCGTTTTGCTCTGTTACGGGCCACTGCCTTCTTTAAGTTTCGTTTCGATGCTGTAAATAGCACCTGCGCCGGGGCATCAGAAGCAAGGGATTCGGTGGAATCGGTAATAAAATAAACTACTTTAAAGGGATACTCAAAAAAGGCCTGACTCTTTTTGAAAAGTTTCTCGGTGAGCTTTTTGGAGCAAAGTCTTTCTTTTTTGGTAAATGTTTGCCGATGCTGCATAAAAAAATGTTTTGGCAAATTACTCACCAAAACATTTTCTAAATTTTTTATTGTTTAAAAATTGTTAAACCAAGTAATTGCAAATGAGCATGATTAGGGTTGAGCAACTTTATGGCCATTTTTCTTGAATGCTTTTTCTAAAAACTGATCAAGTGCCATTGTCATTGATGGGGCAGTTTTGGTTGGCGCATTGAGATCGAGTTTTAAACCGGCATCTTTAACAGCTTTAGCCGTGGTTGGGCCAAAAACTGCAATTTTAGTGTCGCCTTGTTCAAATTCGGGAAAGTTTTTAATCAACGAGGTTACTCCCGAGGGGCTAAAGAAAATCAACATATCGAAATTCCGAATTTCAAGGTCAGAAAGGTCACTGGCTATGGTGCGGTAAATCACAGCTTTAGAATACTGGATTTTGTTATCATCCATCATGCGTGTCATGGCTTGTTTGTGGATGTCAGAACAAGGCAAGAGGTATTTTTCTTCCCGATGTTTTTTGATGATTTCGAGCAAATCCTTAAAATCCTGTTTGCCATGGAAAATCTTCCGCTTGCGGTACTGCACGTATTTTTGAAGGTAAAAAGAGGTGGATTCAGAAATGCTGAAATATTTCATTGTTTCAGGTACTTCAACGCGCATTTCTTTACACATCCTAAAAAAGTGATCTACTGAATTTCTGCTAGTGAAAATCACAGCAGTGTGGTCGAGAATATTGACTTTGTCCTTACGAAAATCCCTCGCAGGAACACCTTCTACCTTGATAAATTTACGAAACTCAACGTTTAGATTATACTTCGTTGCCAGTTCGAGGTAAGGCGATTTTACTG
>CAIYZW010000514.1 GCA_903930725.1 uncultured Bacteroidota bacterium | reverse complement strand
TTTAAATTTTTTGTAAAAGATTGGATGTGATTTAGAGAGAATTTTTGATAATTTTTATGACTAAGATTGTATCTTTGTAAAAAAAATACGATTATGCTGGCAGTAAATGGAATATTTGATGGTAGGCATGTTAAAATTACCGATAAAATTACCGAAAAGAAGAAATACAAGGTAATAGTTACGTTTGTTGAGGAAGTGCCTGAGACTGATAATGAAATGCGTGACTTTTCAGCTCAAACCAGTGGATTGGACTTTTGGGAGGATTCGAGAGAGGATATTTACCAGGATTTTCTTAAATCTAAATCAAGTGTAAAATGAAAATAGGTGATATCATTTTAATTTCGTTTCCCTTTGCCGAATTTACCGAAAAAAAAGCCAGACCTTGTGTCGTTATTGCCGAAACAATTGATAAATACAAAGATTTGGTTGTATCGGCCATTAGCTCTGTTGTTCCTTCAAGTATTTCACACCGCGAAATCTTTTTAAAACCAAATCGCACCAATAATTTAAGGGTCGAATCAATTATTAAAGTTGACCGCATTGTTACGTTAAAACGAAATGATAAAATTGCTGATTTGGGAAAGCTTTCAAAATCCGAATTATCAGATTTTAAAAACATACTTTCCGAAATGGTGATGTAAGAAAGTCAGCACAATGGCTGAATTAATTATTTCAATCAATTTTACCCAATTACTGGCCTACAGCAGACTATCCACCGTAAAAAGTGCAAGCACAAAGATGAGGAAAAGGTTGATCTGGATAAAAGCCAGACGCAGATTAACCTGCTGCTTTTTAAGGATAAAATAAAACGTAAAAATCAACCATACCGAAGATGCCATCAAAGCGGTGATGATAATTTTTGAGCCAATAAATCCGGAAATGATGATGCCTATTACCGAAAATGCAGTAGCCAAAATCCAGATAAAGATCACCTTTCGCAACTGAGCTTCACTCAGGTATGAGGTTAGCGTCGAAAACCCGGCAATTTCATATTCTTTGCCGTATTTAAGCAGCAGAAGTATAAAATGTGGAACCTGCCAGATAAATAAAAGGGACGCAATCATCAGAATTTCCTTATCTAAGATTTGACCTCCGGCAGCACTCCAACCTATGAGCGGAGGATAGGC
Organism: uncultured Bacteroidota bacterium; assembly: GCA_903930725.1. Taxonomy (GTDB): domain Bacteria; phylum Bacteroidota; class Bacteroidia; order Bacteroidales; family 4484-276; genus CAJATL01. The sequence goes on along the minus strand of CAIYZW010000514.1, from coordinate 3,663 downwards.
TCCCACGAAGGCACCGGCAAGAACAGCAAAGACAGTTCTTCTCTTAAGAGGTGTGTAAACGCCGTTGTACCACAGTAAGGTAAGCAAACCAATGATTGTAGCTGTAATATTTGCACCAAACAGTAAAATGAGGGTGCCAATTGCCGAAATAATTATTGAAAATATGAGCGTATTTATCGAAGAATACCGGCCGCTTGGAATAGGACGGTTTCGGGTACGCTGCATTTTAATATCGAATTGGTGCTCCTGAAACTGGTTCAGTGCAGCCGAGCCGCTGGCCAATAGAAAAACACCAAGTGTCGAAATAAGAGCCCCGGCATCTAAAGCTCCTTTAAAAAGCACGTAGCCCGTAAACGAACTGAACGAAACAGCAAAAGGAATTTTAATTTTGCTTAGTTCGGCAAATATCGAAAACCAGGCTTTGATGCTATTTTGCGCCATCGCCAAGCGACTTAATATATTCTGCTATCTGGCTAACCTCATCCTCCGAAAGCTGAGTTTTATAGGATTGCATCAGTCCGGGATTGTAACCTACAACAACATCGGCATTTGGTTCGTAAACCGATTTTTTGACATATTCTTCATCAACAACAACTTCTCTTTCCTTCCCATCGGTTATCACTTTGCGTGCTTTACCCCAGATTCCTTTAAAAGAATTCGAAACTAATTTGGTTCCATCCGAAGAGTGACAAGCCACGCAGCCATTCATTTTAACTACATTAAAACCAACCGCTACTTTATCAAGTTCACTTTCGCCTTCTGGTGTTTTAATCCATTCCTGCCATGCAGAATCATCCACAACTTCAACGGTGGTAAACATATACGAGTGGCGTAGCCCGCAATATTCGGCACAAAAAAGGTCATAACTGCCTAATTTATTTGCATCGAACCACATCATATTGTTACGTCCGGGCACCACATCTTCTTTAATCCTGAATGCAGGAACATACAGGCTGTGAATTACATCCACAGAAGTAAGGTCGAGTTTTACAGGTTTATCAAAAGGAACAATAAGTTTATCACTCTTTTTACCATTCGGGTACTCAAAAGTCCAGCTCCACATCCTTGCTACAGCTTTTATGCCTATGGCATCTTTAGGCACATTTCGCATGGGCGAAAAGCCAGCCCAACCATAATAAAACATCACCATCACAATCATCGTGGGGATTACCGTCCAGATGATTTCGAGTTTATTATTACCTGTGATGGATGTATCGGCTTTGGGATGCCGCTTTTTGTTGTATTTAAAAAGAAAGTAAACCATTACAGTGGTTATTCCAACAAGAATAACTACTGCAGAGCCAAGGATAAGATAAAAGGCTGCGTCTACACCTCCAGCAAAAGTTGATGCTCCGGAATTCATAATTTACCTCCTGTTTTAAACTAAATAATCGGAAAATAAAAGTATTAATACTGCAACAAACAATAAGGCTACCCCTACAACAGTGCGTTGAAGAAATTGATTTTCAAACTTTAGGTGCATAAAATAGGAGCCAACAAGAAATGTTTTAATGCTTGCAACAATCAAGGCAACAATTACCGTCAAAGCCAACAGGTCGAACTGGGCTATTTCGATGGTAATCAATGTAAAGATCAACAAATCGAGCCAAATAATGATGTTGAACTTATAACTTACAACATGTGTACTGTGTTCTTCTGACATATTCAATCGTTTTTAATGGTCAAATAATAAGATAAAATAACGGGAACAGATAAATCCAGATAACATCTACAAGATGCCAGTATAGACCAGCGTTTTCGAGATAAATGTAATTCCCCTGATTAATAGTGCCTTTTTTGATGCCTTGAGCAACAACCAGCAGAAAAATTCCACCCACAATAATATGGACTGCATGAAGGCCGGTCATAAAAAAATAGAGATTAAAAAACTGTGATTCGCCACGGCTGAGCTGCTTATAATGCTCCATTCCCGGGAAAAGCCCATGTTCGTATTTTAGGTTCCATTCAAAATATTTGTTTACCAAAAAGGCAAAGGCCAAGGCGATGGTGATCATGATCAGATCAATGGCTTTTTTCCTGTTTCCAAGCTGGATTGCTGTAATCGAAAGCGCCACGGTAAGACTGCTGGTCAACAAAATAACAGTATTTAGTGCGCCAACAATCACATTTAATTCTGAAGAGCCTTCGTGAAAAGCTTCGTGATTCTTGAAACGGTAAACGGCATAAACAATGAATAGTCCGCCAAAAAGAAGTACTTCGGTAAAAAGGAACAACCACATGCCCATTTTTTTGCCGTAGTCGTCCCGATGAAAGAGATGGCTGTGTGCGCCTAATTCTGAACTCATGCGTGCTGGTTTTTAGATTTGTTTATCAGTATGTTTATAATCGGTGTAATCGTAAGGTCCACGGGTAACTTCGGGTATTTCGTCGAAGTTATAAGTCGAAGGTGGCGAATCGGTGTGTGTCCAATCCAGTGTAACCGAACCCCATGGATTATTGGAAACTTTCGGGCCATTGCGTCCGGCAATCAGGTTGGTAATGATGACGATAAGACCAATAGCCAGAATCCAGCTTCCAACGGTTGATATTTCGTTTGGCAAGGTAAATTGTGGCAAATAATCGTAATATCTGCGAGGCATTCCCATAATTCCCAAAACAAGCATCGGGAAATAAACCAGGTTAAACCCGATAAAGAAAATCGTAAAACCAATATTGGCCCATTTGAGATTGTACATCCTTCCCCAGATTTTAGGATACCAGAAATGAATCGCTCCGAGGAAAGCAAAGCCGGTTCCTCCAAACATTACATAATGAAAATGCCCGACTACAAAATAGGTGTCGTGAACATGAATGTCGGTTGCCAAAGCACCTACAACAAGTCCGGTAACACCTCCAATTGTGAAAAGGAAAATAAAAGCCATCGCGTAAAGCAAGGGCGTTTTAATATCAATACTGCCTTTGTACAAAGTCGAAATCCAGTTAAAAACCTTGATGGCGCTCGGAATGGCAACTAAAAAGGTGAGCACCGAAAAAATGATTCGTGCAGCACTGCTCATCCCGGAGGTGTACATGTGATGTCCCCATACAAAATATCCAATAAAGGCGATAGCCAGACTGGAATAAACGATGACCTTGTATCCAAAAATTGATTTCTTAACAAAAACCGGAATAATCTCCGAAACCACACCCATTGCAGGCAAAACCATAATATAAACCGCCGGGTGCGAATAAATCCAGAACAGATGCTGATAAAGCACCGGGTCGCCACCAAGCGCCGGATCAAAAAGACCAATTCCCAAAGTTCGTTCAGCAATAATCATAAGAAGGGTTATTCCCACAACCGGAGTAGCCAAAACCTGAATCCATGAAGTTGCATAAAGCGCCCATGGGAAAAGTGGCATTTGAAACCATCCCATACCTGGCGCCCGCATCTGGTGCATGGTAACTATGAAGTTTAGACCGGTAAGAATTGACGAAAATCCCAGAATAAATGCCGCTAAAACTGCCACCGAAACGTTGGTTCCTGTTTTTACGCTGTACGGAGCATAAAATGTCCAGCCAGTATCAGCAGGTCCATCGCCATAAAGCAAGGTTGATAAAGCGAGCAAACCTCCCAGCACATAAAGATAAAACGACAGCAGGTTAACTTTTGGGAATGAAACATCAGGTGCCCCAATAGTCATTGGCAAGATAAAGTTCCCG